>DASUCH010000066.1:0-5259 GCA_035762785.1 Nitrososphaeraceae archaeon
TAATGTTCTGGTTCATAATGTTCTGGTTCATAATGTTCTGGTTCATAATGTTCTGGTTCATAATGTTCTGGTTCATAATGTTCTGGTTCATAATGTTCTGGTTCATAATGTTCTGGTTCATAATGTTCTGGTTCATAAAATGATTCAAATTGTGACTCATAGTAGTCATTATAATTTCCATAGTCTTCTGCTGTTGGTTCATAGATATTATACATACTGTCTATTTCACCATCTTCATAATATTGTTGAGCTTGTGCTGCATTTGGTCCGATCTTAAATGATAATAAATGAAATAATGAAGTCATAATCATAGCAACCAATATAAAGGCTAAAAATAAAGATAATACATTCGTTTTTCCATAAAATTGATTCAATATTAAAAAATTACAAGATTAAAATTATAAAGGATTTGTGTATTATCATTAATAAAAAATTATAATCATTTTTTTCAAGAAGATATCTTTGTAATACTAGTATTGTTACATTTGTAATTGACTAAAATCACACCTTGAGAGATCCGTTAAACATTTAATATTTAATGTTCCTAACTCACAGAATACTGGATTTAATATACAATTGAAACCTGCAAAAGGATAGATTTCTGTAATTCTTTCATAACATAATATTATAATTTAATTACTATATATGTATCTAATAATAAATATATCAAATACTTGGAACTTTTATTCTCAAAATAAATCAATTGCATTAAGCTCCACTTCCTTACAAATTCTAATTATTTCCATTTTTACAATAGTCAATTAAAACAATTTGCATTAAATCAATAATAATTATTTAACTTACATACCGATTGAGTTTGATCAAATATTATTCCAAATGGTTTTAGTAAAGTATTGCAAGTATCGATCAATAATTTAGAATATCTCTTAATATCATAATTATTAGTTTTATTATCTAACAATTGAATTGGAAGTACTCTTTTTAATATAGGTCCAGTGTAATCTATTATGATGTATTGTAAAACTTGACCAGCTTTTAGATACTCTTCATTTAATTCAAGCTGTTTTATAGCATCAGTCTCTAATGTATTTCTGTTACTGTATTGATTGTAATCTTTCGAAAGTAGCTTGGTAAATATCAGATCTTCAGAATCTATTTTATAACCTTTTAATAGGGAAAGATAGGTCTCAATTTTTTTGATTATTAAAGATAATTTATTTTGTTTTATATCTGAAATTGATTTACCTTGAGCCAATATCTCTAAAATTTCATTTTGGCATTGTACGAAAAATGGTGGTGTATCATGTCTTCTTTCTTCTATTCCTCTTGTTTTTATAGTCCCATCTTCAAAAACTCCAAAGTATCTATTTAGTACCGGAAGATGGGAATTAATCTCAGAAGGAAGAAATGCAATCCATTTGTATACTCCTTCAAAAGAGATGTCAAATCCAGTTTCATTTTTTATAGTTTCTTTAAATTTAAAATAATCATTCTTAGCAGCACTATCTTTTTTCTTTACCCAAATTGAATCGACTATTCCATGTAAGACATCAAAATTCATGTCTTCAGCAATATGCATTGTTTGAGAAAGAATATCCCTTGCAAATGCACAAACAGCAATATGGGCATCTATTCTTCCAAACTTTGCATTACTAAATCCTAAATAGCCAAAAGAGGTTACAAGTATCCATTTTAGAGCTGATTGTCTTTTGTCATAAATATCTTGTAATACTGGATCTGATGTTTTATTTTTTAAATTTTTATATCTTAATCTTTTATCTAATACTATTTCTAATGATTCTGGAATTAATCCTTTTTTGTTGCAAATATGATAGTTTAGCTCTGGTACCCTGAGTTTAGGATTATCAAAACAACAATCACACAGTATAGTCTCTGCCGAAACATTTCTTTTTAACATAATATTTGGATAAAGAGATACAAAATCAAATTCAGCTATTTTTTCATGTAGGCCTATTTCTGGTTCTAATATCAGACCCCCTCTATCAGCTAAGAAAAGTTCCATCATATTTTTTGGATGTTCAAATAATATTGGTTTCCAAGGTATTAGTAATTCTCTTTTTGTTGCGTTATACAGATGCAAACTGGTTAAACATCTTCCAATTGAAGCTCTTGAGCCTTCATGCAATGGCATTCTACATAACCTTGAAATCTCAAATAAACCTTCTAAATCAGAACCTGTTCTGATTGTAAAAGTATTACTTTTATCAATATGAATACGTCCAAATAATTTGATAGTTGATGGTTTAAAATAGGTTCTACCATAAGAAAAAAAGGAGTTACCTTTTCTTTCGGGTTTCGTTAATGATATGTCATTGTCTCTGCTAAGACATAAATCAATTTTATTTATTTCTGCTCTGTGAATCAAATAAGGAAATGTAAATGAGTCACCATCTTCTGTAAATATAAAATCTGGGTCTATATCTTGAACAATTTTTATTAATTCCTTTAATAATTTTTTTTCTGATTTATCTGAAAGATCTATAATATGGATTTTATTTTTGTTAATACTATTACTATCATTATATTGAACAATGCTAATAGAATTTAACTCATCTGTTGATTTTATAATTTTACCTTTTGGAAAGTTAAGCTTGATATGTATCTTTTTAAAATAAGGTAGATGATAATCTGTAGACCCAACACCATCGTTTTTAGATTTCCAAAGTAGATCAGAATTATCATCAGTAACCTCAAAAAGTCCTAACGGAAATATATCATGATCGAAAAAATATTTTTGTTCTGGTATTAAATCAACATTATATAATCTAAAATCTGGGTCTCCATTCATTTTTTCAATAGTATTTGCTAACTTTAGATTTTTACCAAATATAGAAAGTTTCAAGACAGTAGATTTTTTTGTGTCTATAATTGTTTCAGATCTTTTAACAAATTCATAGGAGTTTATTGATGATAAAACCTCATCATTTTGGACTAATTGTCCCAGTTTAGATATATTATCAGACGCAACATAAAAATAATTTTGCCATTTCTCTTCAATTCGAATATATCTCTTTTTACTATCTGTGAAATTTTTCAATCTTATCCAAAAAATTATTTTATTATTATCTTTAGATGGATATGCATCAAATAGCCAACCAACCGCTACAGTAATTTTTCTTATTCACCTCTTGAGCTATTATATATATTGTCTATTTTGTTTTGTAAAAGTAATTCCTTATGATGTTCCAGCAAGATTGACATTAAAATTGAGGTAGTAGAATATTCTTTTCCTTGTACAGTGATAGATGAAGAATATCTGTAACAGCTATTGAGCATTTTATAAAACAATTCTCTATCCTGTTTCGTTAGACAATCTGCATAACTTTTCCAAGACTCTATTTCTTTTGTAATAATATTATCATAGGGAAAAAGATTAGAGGAAGAAGAATAGGTTTCATTTTCACTTTTCATCTCTGTAGTAATAGCAGTAGTAAATAATGAAGATTGAAAAAAAAGGTTTATTCCTGTTCTTATCTAATGAAGATATTTTTTTATGGTATAAGGCAATTGAAAACAAAATTGGATTTATTCTTATTGGAGTTGCGGCATAGGAAGATGCAGAATTATAAAGATGTGTAATTGAAAATATATGTTTAAAAATTTTTTGTTCTTTTTTACGCAAATAGTGTCTATAAAGTTTCCACCTTTCCTCTTCAAGTAGTATAGATATTCTAAAAGATGGAATAATTCTTCCCATCTATTTCATCTTCCTCTCTCTTTTGTTTGTTTGTTTGTTGTTATTATTTTTGATTTTATCAGCTTATTATCAATAATTTTTTTAAAATCGTCTATTGCAACAGGAGAAAAAACAGCAGTAATTATTGATTCTGAAATATTATGTATAGACTTGACCATATGACCCAACAGCCACTTCCTTTCAGAAAGATGTAATTGTTCGTCAGTAGCAAATAAATCTGTAATTATTACAATATTTGATTTATATTTCTGAATCATTTGAGGTAATTTATAAAGTATAGTATTTGCAAGTTGATGAGCAGTAAAAGATCTTGTTATTATAATTCGCTCTAAAGCTGAATTAACATTTATACCATATTGAATGGCATAATCTATAAAGATGTAAAAATCTAAATGATTAGAGTGACCTCTAATACCACCATCAATGATTGTAACAGTTGGAGATTCCATACCACCATAATTTCTTGGTAGTAATGCTTTGATAGTCAGTTTAGGAATCAAATTATAATGGTTTACAAAAATAGTAGGTGACCCAATTGTTAAATCAACTAATTGATTTTGCTGTATATCAAATTTGAATGACTTTAATAGATAATCATGAGCAGATACAAAAAGTGTCTTTTGAAGATTGTAAAACATTAAACTGAGTTCCTTTGATTTTTTAATGATGAAATTGCAAGAAATTTTATTATTTTGAAAAATAGAGAGAGAATTATTGATAATATTTTTCTGTAAACTGTTTGATTAAGTTCACGATTTCTTTTTATTTTTTTAACTAAATAATATGCAGTTCTAATTATTAAATCTTTAGCCATTAACCTAATTTAACCTACCTATAGTACTTAAGTTTTACGTTAATTTAACCTAAATTAAAGTTATAGGTTAAAAAATAAAAGTTATATCATACTTTAACCTAAACTAATATATAAAAAATGCCGGAAGGACGAAATTGAAATAGAATTTGCATATAAATTTGTAGAATTTAAAGTCGTAATTCCTGCTGGTCCAGTTGCTCCAGTTGCGCCAGTTTCTACGGTAGAACCTGTTAGACCTTGAATTCACTGAGGACCTTGTGGACCTGTTGCTCCCGTTGCTCCTGGTGGACCCTGTGGTCCAGGTGGACCTTGTGTTCCTGTTCTATTGTCTTTTCTATCATTATCTTTATCAAATTTAACATGCTTACAGAATTCAATAGAACTTACAAAGAATCCCTCGAAGGGACCTGTTCTACACTCATATTTCTTATCGTCAGTTGGGATTTGGCTGTAACAACTATCTCCATAATTGTAGTATGCTTAAGCCATTACATTTGAAATACTATTCTGCGGTTGGTTAAATTTCTTTACCGAAATTAACATTAGCTCTAAAATTCTTAGAAGATAAAATCATAATTGAATTTTCTTCTATTAATAAAAATAAAACAAACAAAATTATAAAGTGATAACCTTCACATACGTATTTGACTAATAAATATTATAATTAATACTTATCTTGTTATAATGATTATATAATATGTTCAACAGTAAAAACTAATGAAATTAGTAGATCACACTTTCCTCGTAAAAATATTTTTCATGATTC
>DASUCH010000067.1:0-2667 GCA_035762785.1 Nitrososphaeraceae archaeon
TAAACATTTTGCAGTAGTTCTACGTTTTCCTCTAATTTCCACAACATCACCAGTAGAAACTGCTAAAGAATCCATTGTATCATAATCAATTCGTGCTATACCTCTACCAACATCACGAGTATACGCTTCCAGCACTTTTAGTGAAATACTATTCTGGCTCAATATTATATGTGTCAATTCTTCTAAAATCACATAATAATCTTTGGTTAAATTAATAAAAAAATCAGATAGACATAGAGATATCTAATAGTGTAATTAATGACCAAAACTAAAAATTTGTAATATACAATATAGTAATCTATAATATTAATATTGATTTTTTCTTTTTTAAAACACAAAAGTTAAAATCACCTATTGAAACGATTACTACAGAGTTATTTTGGGTAAACGAACGCTAGTACGTAGAAGAGGGAGAGGAGGAAAGCAGTTCAGGGCTATTACAGTAGGAAAGATATTACCTGCTAGATATCCTAACTTTAAGTTAGAAGAACAACATGAAGGAAAAATTGTAGACATAATACATGAAAGAGGAAGAGATGCTCCTTTAGCTAAAGTAGAATTTGATAATAACAATATATCTTATATTCCAGCACCAGAAGGTACTTCTGTAGGTAGTATTATTAAAACAGGCGTTGGTACTCCTGCAACTTCAAAAAATATTTTATCATTAGAATCTATTCCTGATGGAACTGTAATTTGTAATATAGAAAAAAATGCAGGAGATGGAGGAAAATTAATTAAAGCTGCAGGATCATCAGCTATAGTCTTTTCACATTCTTCGGAAGGTGTGACTGTAAAATTACCTTCAGGGAAATTTTTACTTATTAATCAAAAATGCCGTGCTATGGTAGGAGCTATTGCAGGTGCTGGAAGAAAAGAAAAACCCTTTTTGAAAGCCGGAAATAAGTCAATTTATATGAAATCCAGAGGTAAATTATATCCACATGTAAGAGGAATTGCACAAGCAGCTGTATATCATCCACACGGTGGAGGAAGACATCAACATATAGGACGTCAATCATCAGTAGGTAGGACTACACCCCCAGGAAGAAAGGTAGGAAATATTGCCCCTAGAAAGACTGGAAGAGGTAGGCTAAAGGATCGTAGATAGATAGTAGCAGCATCATTTTTTATTTTATTTATATTTTTTGGGAAACAAATTAAATTTTTAGAGTTTTAAGATTAAAGACCAAGCAAATAACACTTCTAATAATAACAACCAACTATATACGTAAAATTATTTATCTTATCAATAAACATAATAGCGCTTTCTGAACATGAAGTCTATTTTCAGCTTCTTTCCAAATTACTGATGATTTTCCATCAATCACATCAGAAGTAACTTCTTGGTCTCGTTTTGCAGGAAGACAATGCATAAATATTGCATCATCTTTTGCATGTTTCATAAGTTCAGAATTAACTTGGTAGTTAGGTATAAATATATTCTTACGAATTATTTTTTCATCATCTTTTCCTAAAGAGACAAATGTATCAGTTACTACTATATCTGCGTCTTGTACTGCACTTATAGGCTCATTTGTTACTATAATTCTAGAATTAGTTTTTATTGCTTCTCTTTTTGATATTTTGACTATCCATTCTGGCGGTTCATATCCTGAAGGGCAGGCTGCAGTAATATTTATTCCTGTTTTAGCACAACCAATTAAAAGATCATTACATACATTAAAACCATCTCCTATCCAAGCAAGTTTTAATCCATTAAAATTTTTTTTGTATTCTCGAATTGTTAAAAGATCAGCCAAGATTTGACAAGGATGAAAGAGATCTGATAATCCATTAATAATAGGTATAGATGAGTATTTAGATAATTTTTCTAAATCTCGATGATCATAAACTCTAGCCATTACACAATCCAAATATAATGACAATGTCCTAGCTGTATCTTCTATTGATTCTCCTTTTGATAATTGCAAATCATTTGTTCCTAAAAAGATAGCATGACCGCCGAGTTGAAACATTCCTGTTTCAAAACTAACTCTAGTACGTGTAGACGGTTTTTGAAAAACCATTCCTAATGTTCTACCTTCAAGTAATTTTCTAGATGATTTTGTGTTTATTTTATTTTTAAGATTAGTTGCAAAATCCAATATCGAAATAATTTCGTTTAGGTCCAAGTCTTGTAAGCTAAGAATATGTTTATTCTTTAAGGAGTTCATCTAAATCATCGTCTGAAAGATACTTAACTTCATTTTTGTCTTTATTGTTGTTTTTCTTGGATATTTCGCTCTTGTTTATAGTATTGTCTTGCTTCTTGTCTGAATTTGGTTTGTCTTGATTATCTTGTTTATTTTTTTGATCATCTGTAGATGAAACTTTATCGCTATTTATTTGGGATTTCCGTTTACTAAATAATGAAGAAAAGAAACCTTTTTTCTTTTTATCTTTGTTTTCTGATATTTCTTTGGTAATAAAATGTTTCTCACTATCTTTATCATTATTAGATAAATTTTTTTCAGTCATCTTATCAGATTTACCAAATTGTGAATCATTTTCTAAATTAATAATATTATTATTTCTAGGATCATCAACTTTTTTCTCTTCTTCTTTTACTTCAACTTTAGATATTGCAATATTATCATTATTTATGTTATTATTAATAATAGGATCTAAATTGGAAGAAGAAGGAGGAAGTTTATTTTTATATAA
>DASUCH010000068.1:0-29014 GCA_035762785.1 Nitrososphaeraceae archaeon
TTACTTAAAATGCTTTTAAAAAATGAAAAAGGTACATTTAACCTATATTGGAGAAATCGTCAGAGTTTTTTGATAGGGAACGTATTTTGCTCTTTATATCTTCTTTTACCATTGATTCAGGCTCACCCATTTTACGCTGATTAAAGGGGGAAGTCAAAGAAGACATACCGATGTCATTAAGTAAATCGAGCTGTTGTTGGATAATTTTATCCGCGATAGAGTAGGGTGCAAAACCAAAGTTCATCGAGTTTGATGGAGTATTTCTTATATCTCGAAATCTTCTATAAAAAATCATTAATAACATAGTAATATGGGACTATTTAAATGGTAAGGAAATAATCTCCTAATGTAATTATAGAGCTATATAGATCAACGCTATAACATATCATGAGATTCTATTCTCTACATTACACAATTTAAATCAACATTTGATTAAACAGCATACGTTAAACAGATAGGTATCTATTTTGTTATAAATAATGTCCAGTTTTAACAAAGCCGTTAAATGAATATTATTATGTTAATTTCTAAAGAAAAATTCTTATCTAAATAGAGTAGTGATTCACAAGAATTACAAAATTTAGCCAAATTAGTTTAGTTATCGGATCCTATATGTACTTTTATAAAACATCATATTAGAGACGTAATTTTGTTAAATTTATTTGACAAAAATATTCGCAATTACTCACTATCAAGAGAATAAAAATGTTATAGAAGATAATTTGTTGAATATATAAATACTATAGTTGACAACAGCCAATATGGATTCAAAACTTTCTTCCATGGTAATTACATCGATTCTTGCATTTGCTATAATTGCAGGAGTACCAGCATTATTCGAAAGTGTACTAGCACAACAGGACGGTAGTGGTCAAACAGGCGGTGACGCAGGAATGGACCAAAGTCAAACAGGCGGTGACGCAGGAATGGACCAAAGTCAATCAGCAGTCGATGCTGGAATGGCCCAAACTCAAGGTAATGATACTGGATTTACACAAAGTCAACCAGGATCAGATATGACCGGAATGACACAAGACCAAGGTAGTGCTGACGTCGGTTCTGGTGATGGCGACGGTAACGGTGATGGCGACGGTAACGAAGATAAAGATAATGCAGAGGACGAAGAATAGAAAATAGAAGTATTTAAAATTCTATAATTATTTTTTTTTTAATGATTTTTTAAGCCATTATTATTAAGTAAAGTTTTATAAATTTACGTGTTTTAAGTATTAAAATCTATTAATCTTTGTCTAAATATTATCTACGATCACATTAATATAATCAAATGATTGGTAAATAGTTACCTTAAACAAAATCATTATCGTATTTAACCATAAAATTATTTCTGAAATTACAGTTTAATTAATTCCAGGAAGCGTGTTAATTAACTGCCAAATTATATGCTTCATATGGCTAGCGATGTGCAATGATATTATTTTAATAGAAAGAATAGATATTCATCAAATTTTTTTTAAGAATATTTGTTGGTATTCTAACTTAGATAAATTAAGAACAAAATCTCTCTCTGAGCGATCCAAATCAATTATTTAATCAAATTTGGGTTTAGTAAGAATTTTATAATAATTAAGAGAAATCAATAAATAGTAATTATTTAAATAATGGAAATAAGATTTCTTTATGAGTGAAGATCTAAAAGACTCTTCATTGGGATTAGTTGTCAAAGGTTATGAGTTAATCCCTAACAAACCCTTATTATATAGAATTGGTCTCTATTCAGCAGACATTGTCGAATCAATCCTAAACTCTCATCCAGAAATAGTAGAAGTTTGGTTGCAAAAATTGCAAGAGGAGTATTCTATCCTCAAGAAACGTTGTGATTTAGATCAAGATCCTTCAGCATGCTTTAATCTTAGCTTTTATGAAGAATTTAAAAAAAATTTAACAAATTATGAAAATGGAGGCTCTATAAAAATATCGGTTACTAAGAAAAAATTTATCTGGCTTAGTAAATAGATTTAATGATCAATCGTGAATAGTTAACACTTTCTTATCCCTTGGATTATAGACTGTATTAAGAAACATCAAGGAGGGAATATTTAACCAAAATTCAATTATTGACCAATTAAAAGATTATTATTGATGTTATTCTCATCGAACTCTAGCATACAGATAGATAGAAGGACAAAATAGATTGCGGAATATTAAAAAAAATGAAATAAACTTTCAACAAGATAAAATATCCCAATTAATTTTTCTGTATAAAAAGGCACAAAACAAAATGCTTGACATAAAAATTCAAGTATATCCTATTGCTATTTATTTAAGGATTCTAATCATATAATATTTCCGAAATAATCTTAGAAATTCAAGATATAATCTCAATGATTTAAAAACAATAAATTAATAAACAATTTAGACTCTGACGTTATCGCAATACAGAAAACGAAGATAATAAAATTACTTCATCAATCCATCAACTGAAGCGATGCAGTGTTGCATTGTTATACTCGACTATAGATAATATAAAAGGTTCTGAACCTATGGAACTAAAAAGTTTGAAAGACAAAAATAACCAAAAATCCATAATATTACTCGAATCGAAAAGATAAGGTGATTCGTAGATGGGACATTTATTGCTCCATAAGATCCGTGAGTATATACTTATACCGTATTGATTAGCATAACAGAGACAAGAATTTATTTATAATCAAAGAAAAAATTATTTTTTTCTTATTTAAAAATCAAATTATTTGTAAAAATAGCAAAAAAAGTTTGTTCAAAATTCACAGTTTTTACTAATACATTCATTTTAAAATTGATTGATCCAATAATTTTCTTTATTTTGAAAATAATAAATTTTAATATTCAAGATTTGTATTATTAAGGTTCTACTCGAAATATTAAATAATAAATATTTACCAAAAATCTCAAAAGCAATTTCAAAAGTTAATACTATTTTATTATTTTACCACCTAAACAACATAATAAAACCCTATGGTTCATGTGTAAATGATTTAATGTTGTTTTAAAATTTGAATACCACACCCACTGGAGAGAGAAAAAGTAACTTACTTTAATGAAACAAAAAATTGGAAAATCTTCAGCTAAAAGAATCTCTAAAAGAAACTCGAGAAATCTACTATACCAGTAGAAACTGAATTTATTATATATTATTCTGTCACAATCCTTTAATATCTTAATTCGAGTCATTTATTAATTTAGATGATGAAAAAGTCATTGATTATCATAGGTCTATTTTTGTATTTTAGCATTTTGATAACAGTAAGCCCTTTCGAAAAGATTATTACTTCATCGGGAAAAGATCCTTTTTTTTCTCAAAATGTTAGCCAATTTGTATATGCACAAGCTGGTGGTGACAAGAGTGATGGCGGTGGTGACAAGAGTGATGGCGGTGGTGACAATAGTTTCAATTCAAACGATGGAAGTAAAGAAAATATCCAAAATAATACACCCAATTTCTCAACTAATCCCAACATAGACGACGACGAAGCTAAAAGCGATGAAGGAAGCAAAGAGAATATAGAAAATCATACACCTGATTTCTTAACTAAACCAGAGGGGAATACAGATACAGATACAAATCTTCCAATAGAAGAAGGCGATAACCAACCACCAATAGAAGAAGGCGATAACCTACCATCAGAGGATAAAAATAATATGAAAGATAAAATTAATTCTGAATTTGAAAAAATAACTAAAATTATCAGTAAAACTAACAATAAAGTAATTGTTAAAGATGATCGTGATTCTGAAAAAGAAATTATAATTGTCAGCGATCCAACTTGTCCCACCCAATCAGAAAGCATTGAATTAAACGGAATTATTGATCCACAGGGGATAAGATTATTAGCTAACTTTTATCCCTGTCTAATAGAAAACGGTGGCATAACTATGAATATGCCAGAGTTTCCAAATCTAAAACTGGCTGTAATTTATATTGACAATAACGTTGACAATCATGCAGGAACATTGATCAGCCCATCAAAAATTCAAAGTTTAGATCAAAATCAGGGTTTATTTTCTATAGAATTAGATAAAAAAATGAAAGGACAGGACCCAATCACAGGAGAAATTACTACATTAGATAAAATTAACGGACTTGCATTGTATAATAATGGCAATGAGCCCATTGAATTTAAAGAGGGTAGTAGTGTGGCATTAACAGCAGCATTCACCAACTAATTTGACCCTTGACATCAGCATAACATTTTGATTTAATGTATCAATTGTGATATTAGCTGGCATTACGGGATTTAAAATAGTTGGGAGATAAAATTTGGTCCCACCTACATTCAAGTAGGTTTATAAATATTTTATGAGGTATCTTCAACCTAAATGAATTTATTAACAAAAAATTGTAATCATTTTAGAACAAAACTTATGAAAATATATTATGATTTAGAGGCGACATCAGAATTGGAAATAGATGAAAATAACAATTCCAGTATAGAAACACATGCTGGATATACAAGTTTTATCTTATACCATAGACTTGGTTATTGCTGTGGTGATCTCGAAGACACCTTTTTAATAGATTTAGAAGATCCCGAATATTATGATTATGATGATGTCGAAGTTATGAAAGAACCGAATGTAGTTTTTATCATTGTTAATAGCATAGGACATACAAAATTGGGTGATGATAAAAAAGGTTTTAAGTTTTGTCCATTTTGTGGTGAAAAATTTAATTTACAAAGAGTTTATGGAGATGAAATAAAAAACTAAAGACAATAATAATATCCATAATCTTCCTTTTACATAATTTTATTCTAAATACAATTACTTTAGTAAATCATTTTATTGTTTAACTATCATTTGTTAATCACAAACAGTAAAATTTAATAAAAATTAATGAATATATCAAATTTTGTTAGTTCAACTTTTATCTACTTTTGTAATATAGTAAAATTTGTAAATCGATTAGACACAATTGATGATTACTTTAACCCTTATTTTATAAGGGATCTCTATTTGAAATATAAAAATAATCTTTGGTTACTAATTCATTAATTTATTCTATGGTTTCAATGAAAAAAATACTCCAGATAAGAAAATGTATTAAATATCTGTTTTATTTATGGAATTATTATCTGAATATACAGAGATATAACTCCCAAAAAATAATAAGTAAAGTAATGTAAAGTATTGAAAGCTAATATAAATATGTTTATTAAGTTTCGTAATTTTCATTGGATATTAATATTAGGGAACATCACTTCATTATGTTAATAGTATGTAACCATACTTTGGTAATAGTAGCTAAGAAAGATTCTTGTTTATTCTATGTGTATCAGTATATGAGTATATAAAAATAAAGGAGTGGAGTATGAATAAATTAACAAGAAAGTATTACCAAATATTGGATCCCTATTCAACCAGGCGGATAAATTTTACAAACATCCACAAAAAAAAGAAACTAAAGACAGCATTTAGATTTTTAATTAATACACTTTAGTGTTTTAAATCCTAATATGAAATAATTACCTCTTAGAACAGCATTACATGTTGAATTATGCGTGTTGATTAGAGTAGACGAACTAGAATTTTATTTTTATATATTTAAATTAATAAAAGAAACTTATTAATAAGTAATATATTAATTATATTTAATGCAAAAGTTAAAAATAAGTACAAAGACCTTTACTTTTTTCATTGTACTTGGAACATTGATTAGCATAACTCCTAATTTTCTCCAAACATCTTTAGCACAACAGATTTCTACGGATTTAACTGCTCCTACAGCTGGTAATTTGCATGGTGGAGACAAGAAAGGAACACTGGAAATGTCTGTTCAAAATGGAACTGTTATCGCAACTGCTGAAATGGACGTACCTCCAGCAAATGATCAAGTTTATGAAGGATGGGTAGAAGATAAGGGTGATGCGTCGGGTTATTCCTTAAGCTTAGGAAAATTTAATGAGGATGATCTTCTCAGTGTAAATCAAACAATGGTAAATCCTTACACATATACAGTATTTTATGTAACTGCAGAACCAGTGGATGACCCTGATCCTAGTCCAGCCGGTGTAGTAGCAGGTGCACCACTGAATAGCCCATTTGGGCAATAATATTTTTTTTAATTTAAGATCATAAAATTTTTTTTGTTACTTTTAATCTCATATATATATTATTAGTAGTAGTATTAAGACATTTTTTATTGGGAATTTAGAGAAAAGTGTTGTAGACAAACCATTTAATTAATAGCAATCTTCTTTATTCAAGACCTTTTTTGATCTCACCGCTAATATTAGATAAAACATCAGCACTTCCTATTACAATTTTTTTAGCAGCCTCTCCAACTTGGTTTAGAAGTTCTGTCGAATCTATTCCTTCCAATTCATTTCTCTCTCTATATATATTATTCAAATCGACCTTTCTATTTTCCTCAGCAATATTTTCTATTGTGTTTGCAGTATTATTCATTATATTCTGACCGTATATTGGAAGTAAACTTATTGGCAGGAATATAAATATAGTTATCATTACTAACCTTCCTAGTATATCCATGTATAAAATAGGAAGATTGAATTATTATAGGTATCCTGTACAAATTTAGGTAAAATATAAGATATTTAAATATAGAAAAATCAATCAAATAGTTTATACTTTTCTTTCTAAGATTAATTTCAAAATTACATATTACTAAATTACATATTACTATTTATACGAAAATATTATTTTAACTTTAAGATGAATGTGGGTTTAATAATTTTAAGGTATAACAATAAATTCTCCTAAATTTATCCTTTTACTAGAACTTTTTTACCAGCTATTGTGACAATATATTAAAATAAACAAATTGATAAAATAAAGAATATGAAATACAGAAGTAGAACAGAAATAGTATCAATGATTCTAGAGGCAGCCAATGGAGGAGCAACCAAGACAAAAATTATGTACAAAGCTTTTCTAAGTTATGCACAATTGAGAGAATATCTTTCTGTTTTGATCGAGAACAATCTTTTAGAATATCTAGAAGGAAATCAAAAATACAAGACTACAGAAAAGGGATTAAACTTACTGAAAATGCACAATGAAATGGGAGAATTATTACAAACTAAAGTAAAATACACTTAATTTCACCCTTATCACAATAATTTTTTCATTATTATTTCGGATAGTTTTTTTAATAACTAAGTAACTACTTTCTACATCAATCCATGAAGAGTAATTTTTGAATGTAATAAACAAAATTTATACTGTATTACTTATATTTTATTATAACTAATCTAGGAGAGTCCAGGAATAAGAAAGGATTTTCCTTTTTTTCTATTATAGTGATTCTTGATTGATAATGACTTTTGTAATAAAAATTTAGTAAAATAAAAACATAATCCTAATTTATGTAGTATGTTATAGGAGGCTATTTGTTTGGAATTTATATGACTAAAATCATCTATTTTGAATACTAATTAAGCACTTTAATAATAATACATAATATTTTTAGTATAAATTAAAGTTCGATAATATAATGTAATTATAAATAAAATATATGTATTTTAATTTTTTTTAATATATCTCCTGCTTATTATATACGAAAAATGAGAGCAAACTTCTATACTATTACAGTATTCATTATTCATTTAATGATAATTGTTATTATATTTTTCATTATTATTATCAAGCTAAAACCAAATTGAGATCGATATAGATGCTACAAAAAGAGAAAAAAAACATGATTAAAAAATAGGACCAATTTAAAGACAATAATGACATTAGCATTAAATTAAATATGCAAAAGATTATACTTCTTTATGATGTAAGGAATTTGAATGAAGAAAATTTGTATATTGGGTTCTGGATATGCAGGAATATTCTGTGCTGCTAACTTGTTAGCAAATTATGATAATAAGAGTAAATATGAAATAAGTATTTTTGACCAAAATTCTTATCACCAACTGCTACAGCAAATACATTTAGTTACAGCAAATATAAAAAAACCTCATGATATTTCATTTTCTGTATATGATTTACTCCAGGGCGATATAAAATTTTATAAGGAATTAGTAATAGGAATAAATCTAGACAAACAGAAGATTTTTACTGCACATAATAAAGAATTTGATTTTGACTATGTTATAATTGCATTAGGGTCATCTAATGCTTTCTTTGGAATAAAAGGAGCAAAAGAATATTCTCAATCTTTTCGATCATTAGATGATGCAATAAAGTTACAAAAGAAAATACAAAATTTGAAAGATTCCAATGTTATAATATGTGGAGGAGGTGCAACAGGAATTAGTTTAGCAGGTGCTCTTAGTGAAATAACAACGAAAAATTTAACTATAACTATAGTGGAAGCTCAATCTGATATTCTGCCTGGTTGGAATCCAAAACTAGTAAAGGCAATAAAAAATTTTCTTATCAACAATAAGGTAAATCTAATTACAAATAATCCTATCAAAGAAGTTTATCCATCATCGGTTTTATTAGATGATGGTACAATTATAGAAAAGTCTTTGTCAATTTGGACTGCCGGAGTGAAAGGTAGTGATCTACAAATAATACCCCTTATTAAGAAAACAAGATCCAATAGAATTATTGTAAATAAATTATCACAAATTGAACCATATAATAATGCCTTTGCAGTAGGAGATATCTCTGCGTTTCCTCTTGATAATGGACAGATATCACCACAATTAGCTCAATTTGCTGTTAGACAAGCTATGAACATTGCAAAAAACATATTAAGAAAAGAGAAAGAAGAAAAAATGGTTGAATTTCAATACGAGCAACAAGGTAGTATTATTTCATTAGGAAACAGATGTATTGGGATGATAAGTGGAATTATTATAAATGGTTCTCTATGTCAATATGTAGAAGATTTCTTGATAGATAATTATATCAAAACAATTAAAAATAGAGGAACGGGTATCTCTACATTAGCCTATCAGCAAGATAAGTTATCACAAATTTCATCATCTCTAAATTTTATGATTACTACAGCAGCAAAAATACTCTCATCTAATTAATTCACATGTTTCTTGCTTTTATTATAAAATTAAAATTAATATTTTAATATGCTGTTTATACTAGTTAATTGATTACTCGAAAAAATGCAATATTAGTTAAAGAGAATGATATTATATCTAACACCTAAATTGTCTTATTGATTGATTATTCGGATTGCAAGATAGTACATCTTCTAAAAGTAATGATAATACTATAAAATTAATCCAACACTGCCAGCTTATACATGTCTATTACAATGGCTAAGAAAGATTAAATTAGAGAAACATCAATATATTACTAACCTATATATCATAGGAGAAAAATATAAAATAATGTTACATCCTAAATTAGAAAAGAAAGAATCAAAAATTGATGACATGAAAAAAAGGGAAGGAGAATTTATACGAAAACTTAATTATAACAATTATACTTTTCAATACCTTTATAATACAAATAATACGTTTTTCAAACTTTTTATGCATATAAAGGTTTATGATAAAAATAGTAATGAAAATATAGAAAAACAAGGTATATTGTTAAGAAGTTGGAATCCAATTACTAAAAATGGTGAGCGATATGTATTCAATAAGGAGGATGGAGAAGGAGATCTAAATACCAAATTCATCTATTTACCTGACGCGAAAACTATCATCGAAATTTCAAACACAGATGAGAACCAAGAAATCATTAAATTGGCACAAGAAATGATTAATATATGTCCACATAAAGACATAGAAATAAAATTCATTAATTAATTAATTTTTTATTTATAAATGCTACTGTATTTAATATAAAATAATGCATAGAAATATTAATCTATTTACCTCTAGAGAACTCTAGAAATAAATTTTTCAATTATCATATCAAAATTATTGTAAATATCATATCAAAATTATTGTAAAGGATTATTTGAATGTCCTATCACCTTATTCTCTTTCATAATTATACAACATTTACATTTTTCTTTGATACAATCTAATGGTTTGTCATGGCCACAAATTTGACAAATACAGTCTGTACCATATTTATGAGAAAGCTCCAATTTTTTCTTTGTATACAATACATACCATGATAAAATAAGTATCGTACCTAAAATAATGAATACAATTGATAGGATTACATTTGCCCGAAATTCCAGTAATATTGTTCCAAAAGCAATTACTCCAATACCTGTTATCAAAGGCCATAAAGGAATTTCATTTTCTGCTGGTTTCATTTTGAATTGTATTCCCTAATTATTAACAATTAAATCTGATTCTGATTCTGTACTAATATTATTCTTTTTCTTTTTCTTTTTAACTTTCTCTCTAACTTCTTCAAGAATTTCCTTTAATTTCTCTTCAGATAATTTACTAATTCGAGCGTCACACTCTATTCCTTTAGACTCGAGAACTTCTTCTGTTATTTGAATGATTTCATCCTTGCTTTTCTTTTCCGATTCCGTAAGCCAGTTGTTACTTAGGAATCTAAAGAATGCAAAATCGCTCATAAGATAATATACATTAACTCCTAGTTAACTTTAACTTTATCTTATTTGACTTTTTCCATCATTATAAATAATCTATGAGGATAATGATACTTTTTTTTATTATTATTAAATACTTTAAGGAGTTATATTTGCTACTGTAATATTTATTTATCCGAGATCACGTTAAAAACCATTCTTACTAAAACTATTAGTACTTTCCATTACTTTCCCTGTCAATGAAATAAAGCTACTGTTACAAACAAGAAGTTTAAAAGATTGAAAAAAAATTCGTATATAAAGATTTTATATTTTAAAAAATTTAACCTTAACAAAAAAAGGGAAAAAAAATCTATTGGATTATTCAAAAATTTTCACCAGAATGTTGTAACAGAGCAATCCTACCTTCTTCATAATAAGTAGATTTTATATCAATAATCGTGGTAAACAGTTTAGCATCTCCAGATTTAGAAATTGACCGAAATAAAAAAATGTTAAGTCCAGAAGCTAGATATCAAGAATTTAAACAACAATGGTATTTTCATCCAAGCTCTTGGTATAATAGAAAAAAAGGCGATGGGAGTTATGATGGAAAAGGATGTAATCAGTTTACAGGATGTATTCCTGAGTGTAAATTTTATTCAGAAAAAGGCAAACTTGCTGAAAATGAAGGATTTGATTAGTCCTATAATCTTATTTCTATTTTCTTTTTCTGTTTAGTTAATAAAACATCAATACCAAAGTAGCAACTTTAAGTTTTTCCATAATTTTGTGTAATCTATATGACATATGCTATGTCTTCTCAATATCACATGACTTTTGGCATCATCCTTTTTTTTAAGATGTAAAAATTTTATTGAGTTTGATATTCATTTTTAGATAAAGCAAAAATTTGACTTTATCATTTTATATAATATTGAAAAAACTGGGTAGATCCATATTAAGTATTTCAATTAATTATTTTAAATATAATAACAAAAGACATTAAAGGTATATCCCTATTTTAAATAAATATATGATAAGAGATAAAGTAGTAATCGTAACAGGAGCAAGTAGTGGTATTGGTTATGCAACTGCGTTAGAATTATCAAAAACCGGTGCAAAAGTGGCCGCTGGAGCCCGAAGAGTCGAGAAACTAGAAACTTTAAAAAATGAAGTTCAAAAATATGGTGGTGAAATATTAGTTAAAAAGGTTGATGTTACAAAAAAAGAGGATTGTGATTCATTTATTAACTTAGTAACTAAAACGTGGAATCATATTGATGTTCTCATTAATAATGCGGGTATTATGCCATTAAGTTTTTTTAAAAATCTTAAAGTTAGTGAATGGGAACAGATGATTGATGTAAACCTCAAAGGAGTATTATATTGTACTGCAGCTGTTATTCCATATATGATTACAAAAAAATCAGGTCATATTGTTAATATTTCTTCAGTAGCGGGAAGAATTGTTTTTCCCGCTGGAAGTATTTATTGTGCTACTAAACATGCTGTTACAGCATTTAGCGAGGGACTAAGACAAGAATTAAGTCAACGCTACAATATCAAAGTAACTTGCATTGAGCCTGGAGTTGTCTCTACCGAATTACCAAATACAATAACCGATAAATCATTAGAATCGTTCGTGGAATCTGTTAAAGAAATGGAATCCATAAAGGCAGAAGACATTGCTAATGCAATTATATATTCTATTGATTCTCCACCATATCTCAATATTAATGAAATATTATTAAGACCTTTGTCTCAGGAAAAATAACTTTTTTTATTATTTCTTTTGTTCATCAAGATGATAAAAGAAGAGATTGTATAGAAAGAATCTTAGGTCGAAGTTCTAAGAAATTAAGTTTTAACACTAGTTCTATTAGTGACCAAAATTCAACATTGTAGTTCGGAATGTACCAATTCTTTAGTTGCTTAAGATTATTCTATTGAAGAAAATTGCATTATTGTAATACATAACTTCTTAATATAAAATGAGGATATACAAATCTTAAAATATCTCTTAAATTTTTTTTCCATCAGTTAAGGTAAAACTCTATAAATCAAATGTTCTCTAGTCACAATGATTAGATGAATATATACTTTGGAATAAATAATTTATATTTAATGGAAAATTTTTTTAATATTGGAATAAAGTTATCTGAAGCTGAAAAATACTAATTAGTATGGAGCAACGAACTCAAAAATTTTATACGATAAAATCAAATATCGGAACAAGTATTGATCTGTATAGCTCGAGAAGCCCGGTCGAATCAGTTTTAATTAATTGACTGATGCCGAGTCTAGCGGCTAAACTCCTTGGTAGGGCTAGGGATTTCAGGCTCTGGATCTCTGAAAAGAAACCTGGAGACAGCAGTTCGAATCTGCTCCGGGCTATAAATTTATTTTTTTAGGTCCAGCTTCCTTGATTCTCTTAGATACATCCCCAAATTTTTCGAAATTTTGGATAAATAAGTTGGCTAGTTTTGTTCCTGCTTGAAAATACTCTTCTTGATTATCCCAGGTCATTACTGGGTCTAATAACTCATTTGGTACTCCAGGACATTCTAAAGGTATATCTAAATTAAAAATATGATGCGTTTTAAAGGAACTTTTTTCTAGAGATCCATTAATCACTGCAGTAACCATAGATCTCGTATATTTCAAATCAATTCTTTTACCTATTCCATAAGGTCCACCATACCAACCGGTATTTATAAGATACACCTTTGTATTATGAAGAGTTATTTTGTTTCCTAACATTTCTGCATATTTTGTAGCATGAAGAGGCATGAATGGAGCACCAAAACATTGTGAAAATGTTTCTTTCGGTTGGGTAATTCCTCGTTCTGTACCAGCTAATTTGCTAGTATACCCTGACATAAAATGATACATAGCACCTTCTTTACTAAGTTTAGCAATTGGTGGCATAACCCCAAAAGCATCAGCAGTTAAGAATATTATAACTTTAGGATGACCTCCTACACTTGGGATAACAGCCCCTGGAATAAAATCCAAAGGATAAACCACACGAGTATTTTCAGTAAGTGAACCATCAGAAAAGTTAGCGACCCTAGTATCTGTTGATATAACTACATTTTCCATCACCGATCCAAACTTTATCGCATTCCAAATTTGTGGTTCTGTTTCTTTCTTCAAGTTAATACATTTCGCATAACATCCTCCCTCAAAATTAAAAATACCTTTAGAAGACCATCCATGTTCATCATCTCCTATTAAAAACCTATTAGAGTCAGCTGAGAGGGTTGTTTTTCCAGTGCCTGATAATCCAAAAAATAAAGCAGAATCTTTGTTCTTTCCGACATTTGCAGAACAGTGCATAGGAAATACATTTTCTCCTGGCAAATAATAATTCATTAATGAAAATATTGATTTTTTAATTTCTCCTGCATATGAAGTAGAACCAATTAAGATTATCCTTCTCTTTAAATTGATAACTATGAATGTTTCAGAATTAGTTCCATTTTTTTGCGGTATTGATTTAAAGTCGTTTAATGCAACTAAAAGAACTTTAGTTTTATATTTTTTTAAGTCTACTTTTGTTGGTTTTATAAATATTTGGTTGGCAAAAAGAGACTGCCATGCCCTGTCAGTTATTATACTTATAGGAAGCCTAACATCTTTATCAGATCCTACAAACCCATTGAATAAAAAAAGTTCTTTATTTTTTACAAATTTTTTCATTCTCTCAAAAATACTTTTAAAATTCTCCTCAGAGATTGGATGATTTACTTTTCCCCAGTTTATTGTTTTGGCTGTCATGTTGTCTTGTACTATATATCTATCGTCAGGAGATCTTCCAGTAAATTTACCGGTCTCCACTGAAAATGAACCAGTATTAGACAAAATTCCTTCTTTTCTTTGAATTGATAATTCTACTAGCTCAGGAACCGATAATTGGGAATGTAATTTTTTTGGGTACAATCCAAATTTTTTTATCATAGATAAGCTTTTCAAATTTCCTTTCTCTGAATCCTTGGCCATTAGGATACCTTTACGGATTATTATTAGCATTATTTAATTGATGTCCTTTAACCAGGATTACTTTCATATATCATATGAGAAATTATTTTCGAAAATCTTTCTTGATTATTATACTGAATGATTAATAATGAAGAAAATTTACTTTTACAAATCTATTTTTCCAGCATCTCGGTTAGATCGATATTAAAAAAAGTTCTTAATATTCCAATATAACTCTCTACAGGAGGAGGAATTTCATTTTCACAAGCAACTCCATTATTCCAAGCATTTATCCAGATTATCATACTCAAAAGAATGTTTATAAACCTAGAATATCGGGTTGGGGTTTCTAGTCTTTTGATATATTTCTCAGAAAGGAGCCAAGATGCTGTAAAGTCGATACATGAACTGCCATAAATAGATTTTATTTGTTGTGTTAGGTCTGACGCATAAAAAAATGGTTTTTTACACAATATAAATGGATAGTCAACTTGGGATGGAAGCATAAGTCCAGGAGGAGATAGGAGGGTGACTATTCGAGAACCTATTTTCATATCATTTTCGATTTTCTGTTTGAGTTTGTCTATTAGCCTGAAATCATTAAACCAAAAAAACAAAATACTTGCTTCAGAAAGATTCAAATCTTCTACTGATTTTTTTAGAATTGCAATTCCTCGAGTATTCTTGATGTGATTTTTCGCCTTTGTAATAAATTTCTCGTTATCATCAATACCTATAGCTTTTCTAACCATGAATTCCTCTTTTGCAATTTCTAATGCCTTACTATTATTTCCAAATCCAATATAATAGAATACATCATGTGAAGATAATTTTGAAAATTTAAAAAGGTCCCTAAAAACACTATCAGCTATTGTTATATGATGACCAGAAATTACTTCTGAAGGTAAATGAGAAATGAATTCATCTATTTTCAAGTTTTTATTTTTTTCTTGAGATAATATATATATTGTTTCTTACATTAGAATATTGAATCTTCAATGAATTGAAAAATCTATCTCATAAATCTTCTTTGAGAATATTATTGTATACTTGCAAGTAAAGATAAATAAATAATAAATAAGAATAACTTTATAAAGTGAATTTGCCATATGACAAATATGTTTGATCTAAAGGATTATTTCTCAAGGTATATCGATCAAATAAGAAAAATCATGATAAAGTCTGATGAATCCTATGAAAGAATAATTTGTCAAATTTGTCATAGAATTTGCTATAACAAAAAAGATCTAAAAATTCATTTAAAGAAAGAACATCCTGATCTTACTTCACCACAAACCAGAACTTAGATCTTAAAAGGTTGAATTTAATACTTTAATAGAATAACATAAAAAACTTGTTTATCAAAATAATTACATACTTTAAAATATAATTATGTATTTTTGTATTTTTATTAGAAGATGACAGAAAATAAATATGATGTTGGATTTAATAAATTTAAGAACATTTACGGTGAATTAGGTATAAGCGTACTTCAAAATGTGAATCAAACTTCTCCTGATATGGTGAAATATATTATTGAATTCGCGTTTGGAGAAATTTATAACCGAAAGGGACTAGATACCAAATCAAGGGAAATAGTCTCTATATCTTCGTTATTAACATTAGGAAATGCAATACCTCAACTAAAGTCACATATTCATGGTGCTTTAAATATAGGATGTACCAGAGATGAAATATTAGAAATCGTTATACAAATTTTATTATATAGCGGTTTTCCTAATTCCCTGAATGGATTACAAACTGTCAAAGAGGTATTTGAAGAAAGAGATAAAAATGGAATTGATAATTAAAATATGCCTCCGGGACCAGTATCTTCTATTTTTTGATAAAACTTGATAAAGGCTAAGTGTTTCGAATATTAGGAAAAAAACAAGTTAAGACAAAATTTAAAATCTTTGGACTATTAAGTTAATCTGGCTCAATATAAAGAAGATATGACTTGGATTCTGCTCTGGTTATTTTTTGATTATTGTTTCTTTAATCCTGATGTAAAAGGCCCTAACCATTTTTACCAAAGGATTATCATTAAATAAAGTGAGGCCCAAAATGTTTAAATAATCAGAATGTCCGTCTGACAATTTAGTTCTTCTATGTTATTCTAAAAATATAGTTGTAATATAATAATAATTCTAATTCTGAAATATTTTGGTTTTAGGTAATCAGTCTTCGTTTCTAGAAGTTTTTGATATCATTCATGAATTGTATATTTCTCGTATAAAAAAAATATAGTAGTTTATTATATAATATTATTCTATTATTATTTTTTGTTATGAATATTAATACAATTTATGTTACCAAATCTAAAAAAATAAAGTAGAAATATTAATAAATTTCTAGATCAGTTATATGCTGATGAGTGAAAAAATTCAACTATGTTTACTTAAATATGTTGTGATCGGATCGATAATATTTTTGAATTGTGGACTAGCTCAAGAAGTGCTTGCACAAAATTCAATAGATTCCAATCAATTGAGAAGTAACAATATAGATTCAGAAAACGTAACTAACCAAATTACAGATCAAGACAATGCCTTGGCGAATGTACCATTAATAATTAATATTACTAAAAACTCGAATGCTACAGACACTGTTATTGATTTTATTATCAACCAAGTAAATAGTAGTGTTATAGATATTTCTATATTAGAAGGTCTTGCAAAGGACCGTATTCCTCTGTTAATTGATACATTAAAGAATACAAATGCTACTAGTATTGCCGCAGAATACGTGATTAACAGCACAAAGGAAGGAATATTGTCAAATAGTTCAAGTAATTGATTAATTCATTTTTTTATTGGTCTTATCAAGGTGGTTGAATTAATTCTTTTCTGGATAGGGAACATTAATTACGTCAAGGTCGTGTGCTATAAGTATATCGTCAAAATTTATTTTTGCTTCCATTTCTATGAACTTCAAATTAGTATATCTGGAACTAAAATGAGTTAGTATTAATTTTTTTACTTTTGCAGTTCTTGCTAATGATGAAGCCTCTAATGCGGTAGAATGAAATCTTTCAATAGCTTTGTCTCTTTCTTGTGATGTAAAAGTAGATTCAAAAATTAATACATCACAACCTTGGAAAAATAATTCTAGTTTCTTTGATGGTCGTGTATCTCCAGAGATTCCGATCTTACGCCCTAACCTTGAAGGCCCGGTAAACTCACTTGCAAATAGTTTTTTGCCTTTGTATTCTATATCAATTCCATGTTGTAATAAACTATACAATTGACTTTCGGGAATACCAGCTTTATGTGCATGCTCTATTTTAAAGATGCCTGGTCTATTGTTTTCTTCCAAGATGAAGGAAAAAGCAAGAATGGAATGATCAGCAAAGCACGCTTTCACACGGTAATCCTTTTCCTCAACTAAAATCCCTTCCTTTTGTATCGTATGGATAGTAACAGGATAATTAAGCTTAAACGTGAGTATCTTTTGATTTATCAAAATAAATTCTTGTAATCTAGGCTCACCAAATATCTCAATGGATTTTGTTCTGCCCATTAACGAAAGGGTTTGTAATAAACCTATAAGTCCTAAACAATGATCCCCATGGATATGTGTTATGAATATTTTCATTTTTTTATTTATTCCTAATTTTGATTGGATAAACTTAATCTGCATTCCTTCTCCTGCATCAAATATTATTATTTCATCTCCTCTCACAATGGCAATAGAAGATAATCCTCTTTCATAAGTTGGGATAGCTGCAGAGGTACCCAAAAATACTATTTTTAATTCTACCAATGTTATCGCCTTCTTCTTTTGATTAATGAGGAATATGACCTCAATCAGATTTATTAGCATTAACTAACATGTTTGACAATATGAGAGATAGATCCACTTTTGAACAAATACTTGGAATAGAATTTGTTGAAATAATTTCTTTCACTCCTGAAGTTATAATTCTTTCAAAGGCATCGTTTACAAGAATCGCATGCGTACATAAGACAGTAATATTTCCTATTTTTTGTTTTTTTAATACTTCGCAAGCCTTTACTATACTTCCTCCAGTACTAATCATATCATCTATCAAGATTGCATTCATGCCACCAACTTCCATCCCTATATTTTCATTTATGGAAACATATCCTGTTTTTCTATCTCTCTTTTTTTTCAGGCACAATATAGGTAAGCTTAATAATTGAGCAAATTTTTCAGCCCTTTGTATTCCTCCTGCATCAGGTGAAATGATGAAAGATTTTTCTAGAGATGCTTTATTTTTGATATAATCTGCAAGAAGTGGAATTGCAGTAACATTTTTGATCTTTATCGAAAAATAGGATAAAGAAACTTCATTGTGAATATCTACTGTTATTACTTCATCTGCTCCAAATTTTTCTATTAGTCGAGCTATTACTTCAATACTAATAATTTCTCCTTCTAGAAATGCCTTATCTTGTCTTGCATATGCCATATAGGGGATTATTAATGTAATTTTTGAAGCATGATCTTTTTTACATTTATGAATAAGCATTAATAATTGCATTATATGTCTGTCTGGAGGGGGATAAAGTGATTGGACTATTATACAATGTTTATCTTTAACAAATGGAATGCGAAGCTTACTTTCTCCATCAGAAAATATCTTTAGCTCCGGTTCAATCATTTTAACATTCAAGTTCTGAGATATTCTTCTAGCCAAGTCTAAGGAAGCAGGTCCTGCAATTACCACTGAATTATCAAACAAATGATATTAACAAATCTGGTCCAATCATAAAAACCTTTTTTACAATTATTATCTCTTGACATGAATAATAAGTTTTTTATCATCTTATATCGAAAATATTCTATGAGCGAAAAATCTATGTATTGTATTCAACAGGATCATGGTAATTGTAATGGTATTATCATTAACCAAGATATAAAATATGATGGATCAAAAATATGTAATTGTCCCTGTCATAATACTTTATATCGATTAATTAAAAAGGCTTCTGTTGCTTTAAGTAATAGAGAGAACGATAATTTTTTTGGTGAGCAAATATAGTAGTAGATTCATTACATACAGAAAACATAAAACTATTTCATGTTAATTAATGCAAAAATTATATTTTTATTATAATTGTTATTTTATCAGTACTTGTTTTATTAATTTCATTTTTTAATGCATCTATAAGATGTTCTGGAGAGATTAAACTAGAAAAATCAACTATCTTCATATCATCTAGAATATGTATTTGAGGAGCCAATTCATCATTTGTTTTATCCATTAATTGATGTATCATTGTATCAATTTCATTTTGTAGTTTTTTATTTCCGCTAATAATCTTTGCATTATCCAACATCAATCTTATTCTTCCGAATTTATCTAATATGACAATCGGATTTTTTCGTTTTTTGGAAAAAAACTGTTTTTTTATTGTCTCACACGTAAATCCAAAATAATTTTTCATATTTAATATCTGTTGAACTTGATCAGTATCCAATATAGAACAAGCTATTTCCGAGGCCTCTTTTTCGTCAATTTCCTTTCGATTGTTCTTACCAATATCGAGTTCAACGTTACCTGTCGCTATCGCTCTTAATAATGTACGTTCGTTCACGAATTCAGTTTGGATTGACAGAGATTCTGGAATCGCACCTCTATCGAGGGCTCTTTTTTTAACCTCCTCTATAACATCGGATACATCATTTGCGTCAGGCCTATCTATTGTCTTTTCTATTTCTTCATAAATCATTGCGGCTGCTACACCTATAGAAGAAACCACCTCAGCATTTTGAGCTAATTCATGAGTAAATTTACATTTTGTGGCAATATATGGAACTAATACTGACGCTCCTCCTCCTCCACCAACAAGTTTAATTTTTTTTTCATCTAAATTATATTCTTTTATCATCGGATCCATTATATGTAAAATTTTTTTGAGAGAAAAATCTAATATCATTGTTGCAGTCGTTTGATAATCAAGTCCAATTTTTTCACCAAGTAAAGAAAGAGATTTAATTGCTGATCTTTTATTTCCAAATGCGTATTCATCATTATTTATTAGTCCTAAAGCATTCGCCGCACAAGTAGTAGTTATTGCAATTTTTTTATTATTTGCTGTTTCGATACATACATAATCACCAGGATCAGCTTCGTTTGGTTTGAACGTTATTATTTTAGCATTTTCTAATTCATAAGCCTCAACAAAACAGGAATATGTTAGACCTGCTATATGTGCAGAGCGAGGTCCAACATCAACGATTTTATGATTAGAAATTCTAATTAATGATCCTCCTGCAACGCCCGCCACCCTAACATCAACCGAACGTATACAAGTAGGATGATCCATTATCGTTACATATCTAATTTCAGGTTTTCCGTTTTTTATTATGGATATATTTGTAGATGTTCCACCTATCTCGATGAAAATACCATGTAAAATATGAGAATATAATAAAGCACCAGCAACACTAGCAGCTGGACCAGATAATATTGTTAAAATAGGTTTATTTTTAAATGTATCAATATCGGTTATGCCTCCGTCTCCTTTCATAATCATAATAGGACAGGATATATTCTCCTTTCTAACTACATCTTGCACATATTTTGCAGTGCTAATCGCTTTTGGCATTATAGCAGCATTAATAGCTGCGGTTAATGTTCTAATTTCTAATCCATAAATGCCTGTTAATTCATGACCCCCAGTAATTGGTACATCAGAACAGTTCATTACAAATTTTTCATTGCTAGGATCATCCACACCATATGCTTCACTCACGACTAACACATCTGCTCCTTCTTTTTTAAGTGCAGAAATAGTAGAAATTATTTCATTTTTATCGAGATATTTTGAGGTATCTATAAATCTATAACAAGTATGTAAATACTTATGACGTGAGAGCTCTACGTTTTTTATTTTAGTTCGTTTAACTACATTGGATTTTTCTAATCCCACACCCATTCCTATAATACCAACTGTTACGGTGTCGCCTTCAAGTAATGCATTGACAGCTTGTGTTGTACTGTGTGAAATTAATTCAATCTCAAATCTTTGTATATTATAATGTTTGAGTAAATCTCGTAGTGCAATAATTATTCCATCGGCTACTCCTCTTTCAGAACTATGGGTAGTCGGAACAGTCGTTTTGCCAATAAAGGCTGCTGATGCCATATCTATAGCTATAGCTTTGGTAAAAGTACCTCCAACATCAATTCCAACTCTGATCTTTCTGTTCATTGACTAATACACGTTAGGTATGTCTAATCTTATCTTATTCTTTGGGTCAATTAATATATATTTATTCATTTTGTTGTAGTTAAAAAGACCAAAAAACTTCTTCTATTTTTTCTTTTCTACCAATTTGTCTTAAAATTTCTTGAAATTTTTTTTTATTATCAGAAACTAATATTCTCATTTTGCCATTTTTATTCTTATTGTTAAGGTTATTATCTATTAAAAATTTTTTTACATCTTTAGCTATTGATTCTGCTGGATCTAGAAATTTTACATGTGGATATAAATGATTTAGTTGATCTATTATAAAGGGTAAATGTGTACTTGATAATGTTATGACATCTATATTATCAATATTTCCAAGTATTAGACTTATAGAGTGCTCAATTTTTTTCCTATTTCTCAAAAAGGTCCCGTCTTCTATCAAGGGGATTAGAGAAGATACATTATATTTAGAAACGAAAATTTCCTGAGGAATTTCAGACTTTATCATTTTATCCAATTCTTTACTATTAATTGAACCCTCTGTTGCCATTATTCCTATGTGTTTTTTTTTGGTTATTTTTATAGCCTTTTTAATAGGGGGTTTGACACCTATCAACGGAATATTTGTAAGTGATCTTATTTCATCAATAACTTGTATAGAAGGTGTATTTGAAGCAATTATTATCAATTTCGGATTAAATCTTTCTAAATATTTGATAGTATTATGAACAATTTTAAAAAGATCATTTTGTGACTTTTTTCCATATGGAAAATTTGCTGTATCTGCAAAATAAATTAAATTTTCATTAGGAAGTTCTTTTTTGATTTCTCGAATTACTGATATTGATCCAATACCGGAATCAAATACAACTACTGGAAAGGAATTCATTTTCAGAGATAAATATATAGAGCTTGCAATATAATCCTTCAAAGAAATATCATAAATGCACATTTTTTATTAAAAACTAATAGACTTACTAAAAGAATTTAATGGGAAAATCTAATTAAATAGCATAATTGTTTCACTTTTTACCTTTTAGTATTTAATTAACTCATTTTAATTATTATTTCCTATTTCTTCTTTTGGTGATTTATATCTTCATAATTTTTTTATGTTCCTTCCTTAATTAATTTTGTAAAGATTTTCTTCACTTTACAGGAATAAATTATAAGTCAAACATGAGGAGATGTATAACAATAATAGAATTATTAATTTATTTACTTTTAAGAATATATGTTACTTTCAATATTCCTTAATAAAAATATTGGTTTCGCTATGGGACTATCTTATTAGTAACAAAAGGAAAATTAGATATTGCAGTAACTTTATTTTTACATATTTAAAGCTTAAGCCAATACATTTATGACAATTCAACTATTACCAGAAGTCATCGGTCCCATTATAAGATTAAAGAGTTTATAAATTTAATTACTCTCTATTTTGTGATTTTGTTAATCTAAATCATTTGATTCAATTTTGTATAGGGACTGATATAAAAATAGTAATATCAATCTGTGTCAAATGTCAATATTATATCTCATTCCAATATCATGTTTGTAAAATCCCAATTTTTCATAAAACTTTGAATTGTATTCAGAACAATTTAAAATTACCTTATAACACTTTTCTAGAGATGCGAATTCTAATACCTTTTCTACAAGAAGTGAACCAATTCCTAATTTTTCAAATCCTTTTCTTGTTACTACATCTTCTATATGACAAATTTTTCCTCCATTATGAATAAATTTTTGTTCTATAATTGCGGTAATTGACCCGACTATATCATTATCCTTTAGGGCAACAAAAATTTTTATATTGCTTGATTTCCTTATTTTTTCAAAAATTGCTTGAGAGAATTCTGTATTATAAACATCATTACCAATCTCACTTAAATTTGATAATGTATCAAAAAAGCTATTCGTAAGATCTTCATTTTCCAATTCTTTTAGTTGTATATGAGTTTTTTTTTTATTGATTTTTATCAACTCTTATATTATAAAAGTTATTAATTAAAATTCTTTTACCAGATTTGGAATAATTTTCTTACATTAATTACTTGTAAGTGAGTTTATATTTCCTAAGTCTTCTATTGATAGGTATTTCATTAATGAGTATTTTATTAATTAGTTACATATCTGCTTAATTAAATACATAAGTCTTTTTAATATAATTTTATTTTCTAACTAAATTCAAGTGCATAAATATATTATATAGAGGTATGATATTTAGTATGTACAACTTAAACTTTGTAAGAATTAATTTCAATCTTTTTTTGACCATAATACGATTATTATTTGAAAATATAAAAAGAAATTTGAAAGTAGAATATATAAAGTGGTTTGATAACATATTATTATGTAATGGTTACAAAATCTATTACTCATTATTTAATAATAATAAATATTATTTGAAAATATTAAAAACTTTTTATATAGTCCTGTAAATTTCAGAAATTAATTAGATACATAAGTTTTTTCAACCTAAAATTATTATTAATTCTAAAAAATATTTAAATATATAATTTAGCCAAATTTTCCACTAATATATCTCTCTGTTAATTCTTTTTTCGGTCTTCCAAAAATTTGTTTCGTTTCCCCGAATTCTATTAATTCCCCAAGATACATGAAGGCTGTATAGTCTGAAACTCTTGCTGCTTGTTGCATATTATGTGTTACTATAACTATAGTGAGGTATTTCTTTAACTCATGGATGAGTTCCTCTATTTTAGAAGATGCGGATGGATCTAATGCAGAAGTGGGTTCATCCATCAGAATAATCTCTGGCTGCATTGCAAGGGCACGAGCAATACATAGCCTTTGTTGTTGGCCACCTGACAAGCTCATCCCAGGTTTATTTAATTCGTCTTTTACCTCTTGCCATAACCCAGCACCTTGAAGACTTTCTATTACTATTTCATTAATTATTTTTTTATCTTTAACACCATTTAGTTTTAATCCAGCTGCGACATTATCATAAATACTCATCGTCGGAAATGGATTGGGTTTTTGAAAGACCATACCGATTCTTCTTTTGATCATCACTGGATTCACTTTAGGATCATAGATATCTATTTTATCCAAATGAATTTCTCCTTTAGAATAGGCACCTGGAGTCATTTCATGCATTCTATTAAGGCATCGTATTAGTGTAGTTTTACCACAGCCCGATGGGCCTATAAATGCAGTCACGGAATTTTCTTTTATAGATAAGTTGATATTTTTTAAAATTTGTTTATTATAATATCCGGCATCCATATTTATAATTCGGAGTTTAAAACGATCAGTTAAATTTCTATTATCATACTGAAAATGAGTAAATACATCATTAGTATAAGTTTTCTCAAGGTTCGTAGATGTTTTCTCAATGTTAGTAGACGTTTTCGATCATAGAACAAGTACTCTTTTACATAGATAAAAGAATACTATATGTACACTGTAGTCTTATATAGAACTATATCATCAAAATAATAAAGTATCGACTATTTTTACTTTCTCATTCAATTGGTAATCTATAATTATTCCCCCATTCATTCCAGGAACCCAAATACATCTTCACTTTTTTAAACCCTATTTCTTTCAATACTACGAATGTATTTGCGGCTCGATATCCCCCTTGGCAATATGTGATGACTTCATGATTTTTAGAAAAACCGGAGTATACCTTTTTAATATCTTCAAGAGATTTAAATTTATCAATAAAGAGATTTTCCTTCCAATCTATATTGATAGCCCCAGGTATATGCCCACCCCTAATTGCTCTTACGTGTTCTCCACTATATTCTTTCAACGATCGTGAATCAATTATCTGAAGTTTCTTTCTAGACTTTATCGAATCGAGAATGGTTCTAAAATCAATCAAAATTGATTCATCAATTGGATTTTCGATTTTAGAATACCTGAGAGACTCAGTTATAGTCTCTACTGGTTTATTTTCGTTTTCCCAGGACGTGAATCCCCCATTCAACATTGCAACTTTTTTGTGAGAAAAATAAAGGGAAAGCCAAACACCTCTTGCTGATGATGGACCAGAGATATTGTCATAAAAAATTAAAAAGGTTTTTCCAGTAATTCCGATACTGGAAAATAAACTTCTCATCTGCCTATTAAAGCCGATTATGCCTTGTTTTGAGGTATCATTCCAGTGATATTGCATCAGATCTATATTTATTGCTCCTGGAATATGTCCCTTAATATATTCATTAAAGGATCTCGTATCAACAATCCTTATCTTCTTGGGGGTATTTAAAATTAAATCTAATAGTTTTTGTGTAGAAATAATTAAATTCAATTATTATAATTCTTTTTTTTCTAATATATTGTTTAAGATATTCAATTTCTATTGATAAAAATAAACTATAATTTAATCTATAATAATTCTTTTCTAGCTTTGACGTATTAACAATTGTTACATAGAATTAATTGTATAAGCTACTGATAAATTTTCACTTTACTTACTTTAGTAAAAAATAATACTAGAAATGAGAAAGATCTCTATTCGACAATCTATATAATAAAAAAATAATAAATTTTCTTACAGATGTCGAATTCTATAAATACTCAATTAAATAAAGTTTTAGTTATTGGGTTAGGTCAATTGGGTTTACCTGTTGCTCAATATGTTCATGATAAGGGTTTTGATGTGTATGGCTATGATATTAATATTGAATCAATGCGTAAAGCAGAGCAAAAGATTGGAATAAAAACTACCACCAGTTTTAGGAATTTCGATATTTATATTATTTGCGTCTCCACACATAATTCATCTGATATTTCTTCTCCACAAATTGATGGTTTGATTTCAGTTATAAAGAAAATATCAATGGAAGCAAATAATGGTTCCCTTGTTTCCATAGAAAGTACAATTCCCCTTGGTACTTCAAAAAAAATATTTGAACTATTAGAGCATAGATTACATGTAGTACATGCCCCTCATCGATGGTATTCACTTGATGAAGAAAAATATGGTGTTAACCAACTACGTGTTATTGGAGGAGTAAGTCCCTGTTGCTTAAAATTAGGTGCAGAGTTTTACACTGGACATTCTAAATATGTCACTCAATCATTTCCTGACGATGATATCGTAAATCATTATAACGACCAAGAAACGCTAGATAGGTCCACTGATAACCTCGCAAATTTTATTGAAAATAGTTCCAGAACGACTAATAGACAAATAAGTCATCCAATTTATAGTCAAAGTTTACAAATCCCTATGCATACAGTTTCCACTATTGAAATAGCAGAATTAACTAAGATAATAGAAAATTCTCATAGGTATTTACAAATAGCATTTGCTGAAGAGCTTTATTTATATTGTCAAGCTAATAATATTCTTTTCTCTGAATTAAGGGATGCGTTAAATACTAAATGGAATGTCGAAATATTGGAGCCTAGGGGAGGCATTGGAGGACATTGTTTACCTAAAGATACGAAAATGTTTCTTAACTCCTCGAAAGTTAGAAGTAAAATTCTTCAATCTGCTTTAGAAGTTGATTCCTTATATCGTGACTTTATGACTAGAAGAGAAAAGAAATTGATTACTTCAGTAGAGAACCTAACAAATTAAAAAGCCGCTATTTTTCATTGTGTTTAATTCTTAGTCGTTTTTTATACAACTTGACAAGCAAAATAAGAACTAACGATATAATAATGATTAATGTTATTATATGAAATGCTTTTGATGATTCCTGTGAAAATTTATCCCATGCGTCACCTAAATAATACCCAATGAAGGTTAAAGATAGACTCCACAAAAACGATCCAATAAACGTAAATAATGTGAACTCCCTAAATTTCATTCTTGATAATCCTGCAGGAATTGAAATCAATTCTCTTATTCCGGGAGCAAGGCGTCCTAATAATACGGCCACCTTTCCGTATTTCTTAAACCAGGCTTCGGATTTCTCTAATTTGGATTCGCTTATGAGAATATATTTCCCAATCTTTAAGACTATTCTTCTCCCGACTTTTAGTGCAAAAAGATAAATTATAATAGCGCCAAGAGTCGAACCCAGTGAACCTGCAAATCCAAACATGATCACTTGTTCTATTCCTAAACTTTTACTATAAACAACATAGCCTGCTAACGGAAAAATAAGTTCACTTGGTATTATTGGAAAAAGTGTCTCAATCAAAGCCGCAGTGAAAATTCCAAAATAACCAAGATTGTAAATTAAATTTGTAACAGAATTAATGAGGTTATCTATAAGAGAGGTAAAACTTATTGCTAGTAGTATTAAAAAGCTGTCAATAATCAAATGTAATTAAAGATAAAAATAAGTTGGCTTAATAAAACTTGTGAGTCAATAGAAGGAATGAGATGCAAAAATTAGTGATGGGTGCTTTCTTCATGAGAATGTTTTCTGTTATTCCTCGTAGTGATAACCCCTAAAGCTATAAAACCAAAGCCAAGAGCTAAAATCAAATAGTCAGCAGGTAAAATAATAGCCCACACTTCGTTCATAGTCGCGGCGAAAATAAAAATCAGAGCTAGACATACTAAGGATATCCCAGCAAGGGTTTCTGCATTAATCCTTTCCATCTCACATAAAATACATATTCTACATTATAAATATTAATATTTTCAAATTGAATACTTTCCCATTAAAATGCGAAAAAGACGCATCAATAATGATCGAGGTATATAATTTTATACATTGAGTTATATCATATTTAACAAGCTATCTTAAAATCTTTAGAAAGTATTTTCAAATATGATAATTTTTACATCAAACTATTATTTATGTTATAAAAATAAGTTTAATCAGTTGAAAAGGTGGATATGAAGTGCCAAGGAAATTAGCCATATTTATTTTCTGGTTTGTAGGTTTTGGGATCGGATTTGGCGGTTATTTAATGTTTCCAAATATCACGCATTGGTTTCATACAAATATGCCTCAATTTTTAGACACTTCTATAATAGGCGCTTTAATTGCTGGAATTATAGGGTCTGTATTAAGTACTATAACAATAATTAGTTGGGCAAATCGAACATCATAAAATAAGTCTTTTCTTTATTAAAGAACTAAAATAAAATAGAAGTTCTATTGTAATTGAATGTCATGATGATTAGTTAGACTGAAATTTTTATGAAAAATATTTATAGACACTTTTATTTTTAGTTGGACCTCTAATTACTACGATTATTACCATAGTGTTTGATTTTTTCTATAATATTAAAAATAGGTAAGAAAATGATTTATTTGAAAATATATTTTATTTTTGTATATAGAATTACTCATCATTTATTTACTATTTCATATTTTAAATAATTCATCGTTTTATTACTCAAAATTAAATTTACATTTACAATATTTTTTTTATTAGGATTTACCTAAATTAAAATAAAAACAGGATTAATTTAATTTTCCCTTTAATGTTTTATTCTTACAATCATTTTACATTTATTAGGTAAATAAAACAAGTTATGTAATAACGTTATATGGAAGATGGTATTAGGATGTCTATGTAAAGATAACTAAATTTA
>DASUCH010000069.1:0-15461 GCA_035762785.1 Nitrososphaeraceae archaeon
GAAAACTTTAGGTATTGACGATGAAAATCATATCATAGATAAAAACCATGTCAAAAAGAAATAATGAATTATTATAATAAGAGAGGATTATTATGATACACAAAGTTAATCACAATAACGATTCAAGAGAAACCAATATTACTTTTTTCGAACAAGCCTATTCTAGTGCAGTAAAAGAAGGAATGCTAATTTTAGGCGAAGATGTTTCCAAAATTGTGCAAGATTACATAGAAGAAAAATATTCTTTTGTAATAGAAAATACGTCACAAGATCCCAAAGCCCTCAGCGAGGCTCTTTATTTTGCTATTAATGGAGGTAAAAGGATTATAGAACGAAGAATTATCCGATTATTATCTAAAAAGTTAAATATCGGATATCATTCTGCTGAATTGATTAATTTTGAAAAGCAGATAAAAGATATGCGCGAAGAAGTAGTGAAGACACGAAAATAGATATTAAGTATCCAAATTATTGCGTAATAGGTTACGTAATCACTATACTCTTATTATTGAAAGCATCTCGTTTTCTTTAATTACTAACATATCTTAGTAATTACTAACATATCTTAGTAATCTTTATTCTGTACTTCAAGAAGTTTTCGACCATCATTACAAATATAATTTTACAAATGCATTGACATGAAATCCCTGCGACTGGATTCTTTATATTATCTGAATAGGATAAATTTCCCTTTGAGTTTATAATTATTATATAGATACTAATTAACAACAACAATCACAATACAAACTCAAATGAACAAAAGTTAAGGGAATCAATTAATTTTATTAATTATTGTAACTATAGATAAAAAATATACCTACAAGTCTCAATTCGTTATCACAGTTAAAAAAAAGATAATTATTTAGAAAATTAATAATTTATCTTTTTAAACCGAATTTTGAATATCTTACATATTTTTTGATGATCTTATACCGTGTAAGCAAGAATGGGTATTTGTAACGGATTTAAACTCAATATCATTCCTGTTAGAAATATCTTATTGGAACGGTCAAACCGATTAACATTTTGGCTCCTAGACCAAAAATAAAATAAAACTGGAGGAGCGTAACAAAAAGGGTTGTTTTATTATAATAATCTCAACAATAAAAAATTTGATTTTAGTTTGAGCCGTATTTATTTATTTAGACAAACCGCCAGTAACAAACATTATAAATACATAAAATATAGCGAACGCTCCTATTACAATAGCTGAACCTTTTACCATGTCTCTCCAGCTGTAAATATCTGGTCCATTTCGGCTTACTTTCTTGATTGACTTCATAATTATATATATTATACACTTCTATTTAAAATATATCTAAATTTTTAAAAATACTCGTTTAAACTAATTTATTTAGGGTAATCGAATGCTAATTTGTAATATTTAGAAATTAAAGTATTACACAAATATGATAAAACTTGTTTTTGCAAAGAATTTTATATTTTATAACTTGTAATTCATTATTTTGTAAGTTTCAATATTTTTAGTTATACTAATTTGTAAAAACATTTTTTGATTAATCTTTACTATATTATTAACTTATACAACATTTCAATTTTTAAGCTCAAATAATTAACACTACTATCTTTCAAGAATTTATACTCTATAAGAAAATAACAATTTGTAACCGGATCTGTTAGAATAATTGTTGTATATTATGATATACATATATACAATCCATTAAAATAACATTAATAATTTTTTTTATAAAACTACTTTTTTGATACATATTATAAAGATTATTTATTGTGAAAAGCTTAAGTTGTTTTTTATACATAAACACCCTCAAATTATAACACTTTATATGCAAATTATTCGGCATATCACAAGAATTTAGCAATCTAATGAAAAAAATTCTATAGAGATTTACTATTAAGAAAACTCTTATAAATCTCTATTTATAATAATCCTTAGCTAATAATGATACGATATAATGGTTCAAAATTGTCTATTATTGCAATAATTGCGGCATTAGCCTTAGCTGGATTTACCTTATCGTCTACTCAAGTATTCGCTGCTGAACCTTCACCCTCTGCAAGCGAGGGACTAACAAAACCACTGTTGGCAATAGCTGCAGCAATCGCAATAGCAGGAGGTCTAATAGGTACTGGCAATGCACAGCAAGGTATTGGTGCTGCTGGAATGGGAATAATAGCAGAGAAACCCGAAAAGTTTGGACAGGTCCTCTTCTTCTTTGTCATACCTGAAACCCTTTGGATCATCGGTTTTGTACTAGGAATAATTCTATTACTTGGTATATTATAACAGTAGGAGTATAGATGAATTATGAGCTTGGATACATTCATCCAAGAAATCGAGGAAAGAAAAACAAAAAAAATTAACCTGCTTGATATTACCTTGGAAGAAAAAATAGCACGGATTCAGCATACAAAGGAAACTACACTTAAAGAAATCCAACAACAATATACAGATGAAGCTAAAGCAAAATCGCAAAAGGAAGCAGCTAGAATAGTAGAGGCAAGTAGATTAAAGGCAAAAAAAATCCTCTTTGACGCAATTAATGCAAGTATGGATTCTACATTTAATACAATAAGAGAGGAATTAGTAAGATATACTAGCAAACCAGAATATAAAATGACCTTAGAAAATATGGTCAAGTATGCTAAAAAGAAATTAGGTAGTCAGGATATCTTAATACACTGCCGGAATGATGATGTTAGAATTTTAAAAGGAATGAACATGACACCACATTCATCAATTCAAACTATTGGGGGAATTTTAGCAGAAAACAAGACGGAGACAATGGAGCTTGATTTAACTTTTGAAGAGCTATTAAGAACCCATGAAGATAAAATTCAAAATTTTCTTTTAGAGAGATTGATGAAGTAAAGATGGCTACATCATCCTATTCATCTTCGTTTGGCCGCTTAAAATCTCTTTCAATTAATTTTATTTCTCCACCTGTTCTTCAAAATTTGGTACATGCTAAAGATGTCGCAGAAATGACTCGTATCCTGGAACCTACTTGGTATGGTCCTGAAATCGAAAGAGCTGCAGCTCTTTATTCACCCCCAGAGCTTTTAGAAGTCGCACTTAATAGACATATTGTTGAAATTAACAAAATTGCTCTTGAATCAACGCCCTTTAGTGGTAGAGATGCAATTAGAGCTTACCTACTGAAATGGGATATTCATAATATTGAATTAATTCTATCATCAAAGATAATCGGCCGTGCTATTAGCGAAACCGAACCTTTCCTTGTATCAAGTCGAAACTTTCCAGCTGGGATTTCCGCAGGCAATATATCTCATGATGAAATGAAAATTATTTTATCTCAGGCTGGAGTGGATGGTGTTGTAAATCATCTTGTCAAGTATAGATATGGACCCATCTTAATGCAGCATCTAGATACGTATCAAAAAACCGGAGATCTAGGACCTATGATGGCCGATCTGATATCATATTATTATACTACTCTAATTGAGTCATTAAGATTTTTTCAGGGTGATGAAGGAGTCATCAGAGATCTATTTAGAGTTCAAATAGATAAAAGGAACATATTAAGTCTCTTAAAGGGAAAGGATTCTAATTTAGAGCGAGAATTAATTAATAAACACCTTGTAAAAGGAGGAAATATTTCTAAAGATGAATTATTTGATATATTTGGATCAAAGAGTATTGAAGAGTTTGTGGGCAAAGTACAAAAGCATTATAATTTAGCTGACCTTCTTAAGGAAACATATATTAAAACTCATAGTCTGATTGATTTCGAAGTCGCTTTTGATAAATTCATAGGTAAATCGTATTTAAAAAGGTTAAAGAATATTTCACTTTCTCTAGGATCAATCTTTCATTTCATTATTGCTGCAGAGTACGAATGGGATAACATAAAGAGAATAGCTTATGGAAAGCGTTATGATCTTTCGTTAGAGCGTATAACTTCTATGCTGGTTTTGGAGACAGAATAGTATGGCTTCTAAACAACAACATACAGAATCAAAAAGTAGAATAGCTGTTCTAGGAGATCGTGAACTTGTAATTGGTTATCGACTTTTAGGAGTAGATGATACATTCATAGTGAATGGAGGAGATGAATCCTTTAAAACAATGGAAAGTCTATTCTTTTCACATAAATATTCAATGATTATTGCAAGCCACTTTATCCGGGATTATCTCCCATCAATATTTAGGAAAAAAGTGGAAGCATCAATAGAACCATTAGTTTTATTTATGCCTTTATTAAAGGGAAATATACAGGAAGAATCAATATCCTCATTAGCTAGACGTGTACTCGGAATAAATATTAAATATTAAAAAGGATGGTTTGGAAGTAAGATTGAAAATGTCAACAGCCATTGTTTCTCGTATCTCAGGTCCGGTTGTTGTAGCAACTGATATTGAACAAGCTCAAATGTACGATGTTGTCCGTATTGGAGAGCTAGGTCTTCTCGGAGAAATTATTCGCCTTGAGGGTAATAAAGCTACTATACAAGTCTACGAGGATACTACTGGTCTTAGACCAGGAGAAAAGATAGTTAACACCAGAAGACCGCTTTCAATACAACTTGGTCCTGGTTTACTCACATCCATTTATGATGGTATACAACGTCCATTAGATATTTTACGACAAGAAAGTGGAGATTTTATTAGTAGGGGAAAAATTATTCCTGCATTAGATCAGCACAGGAAATGGGAATTCGTTCCGAATAAGAAAAAGGGAGAAGATGTTTCCCAAGGTGAAATAATTGGCGAGGTGCAAGAAACTCCATTAATTAGACACAAAATAGTTGTTCCTTTTGGTACTCATGGTCAATTATCTGAAATAGCAGAAGGAAATTATACTGTCAGTGAAAATGTTGCCCAAATAAAAACAAATAATGGTGTTATTGATGTCGGGTTATCAAATTGGTGGATGGTAAGAAAGCCTCGACCTGTACTCAGTAAACTCCCACCAGAATCTCCGTTGCTTACCGGGCAACGTGTTCTTGATACTTTTTTCCCTCTCGCAAAAGGTGGTACTGCAGCCATTCCCGGCCCCTTTGGTAGTGGTAAGACAGTAACGCAACAACAGCTAGCAAAGTGGGCTGATAGTAACATAATCGTATACGTTGGATGCGGAGAGAGAGGAAATGAAATGACAGAAATTCTTACTACTTTTCCTGAATTAGAAGATCCCAAATCGAAACGACCACTTATGGAACGAACTATACTCGTTGCCAATACTTCTAATATGCCCGTAGCAGCTCGTGAGGCCAGTATCTATACAGGTATTACTATGGGAGAATATTATCGAGATATGGGATATGATGTGGCCTTAATGGCAGATAGTACATCTAGATGGGCAGAAGCTCTAAGAGAAATTTCGGGGAGATTAGAAGAAATGCCAGGTGAAGAAGGGTATCCAGCTTATCTTGGAAGCAGGTTAGCGGAATTTTATGAAAGAGGAGGAAAGGCAGTTGTAGTTTCTCCAGAAGAAAGAGTTGGTTCGTTGACTCTAGTTGGTGCTGTATCCCCACCAGGAGGGGATTTTTCTGAACCGGTTTCTCAAAATACCCTCAGAGTAACAAGGGTGTTCTGGGCACTGGACGCAAATTTGGCATCACGAAGACATTTTCCATCTATTAATTGGTTAACTAGTTATTCTTTATACGCAGATGATATGAACGCCTGGTACAAGAATAATGTATCTTCTGATTGGATTAGAAGAAGACAAGAAGCATTAGAAATACTGCAAAGAGAGTCAGAATTGCAAGAGATTGTACAATTGATAGGTTATGATGCATTACCAGAACCAGAAAAGGGTATTTTAGATACCGCTCGTTCAATTCGGGAGGACTTTTTGCAGCAAAGTGCATACGATGAGGTGGATACATATTCTTCTATCAAAAAACAGTACCTGATGCTTACAATTATCTTAAACTTTGGAAAACTTGAATCTGAAGCAATTAAAAAAGGTATTTCATCTTCCAAAGTGGGATCTTTAGAAGTACGAAAACAGATTTCCATGATGAAGTGGACTAGAGAAGATCAGATTGACCAACTTATCAAAGAGATCGAGATAAATATGAAACAACAATTTGACAAATTGTTAATGGAGATAACGATTTAAAATGTCGAATGTTGCATTTAAAACATTATCAAAAATAGCTGGCCCTCTGATCTTTGTAGAAGGAGTAAATGATGCAGCGTATGGGGAGATTGTTGAAATTAAGCTAGCTAATGGAGACCGTCGCCAAGGACAAGTCTTAGATACACGAAAGGGGTTAGCCATTATTCAGGTCTTTGGTCCTACCTATGGTCTAGGCACAGCAGGAACTTCAACTAAATTTTCTGGAGAAACTGCCATGCTTTCTGTGTCTGATGAGATGCTTGGAAGGACTTTTGATGGAGTAGGAAAGCCAAGAGACACTGGACCGAAAATTATTTCAAAAGAAAAGTACGATTTAGTAGGAGCCGGAATTAATCCTTATTCTAGGGAAGAACCGTCTGAATTCATCCAGACAGGAATGTCTAATATAGATGGCATGAACACACTAGTAAGAGGTCAAAAACTCCCAATATTTTCAGGTGCTGGTTTACCTCATAATCTACTTGCCACCCAGATAGCTAGACAAGCAAAAGTTCTTGGAACTTCGGAAAACTTTTCAGTTGTGTTCGCTGCAATGGGTATTACAAGTGAAGAAGCAAATTTTTTTATAAAACAATTTGAAGAAAGTGGTGCCCTTGGTAGAAGTGTTCTTTTTCTAAATTTGTCTTCTGATCCTTCCATGGAACGTATACTAACTCCTAGACTAGCGTTAACAACAGCTGAATTCCTTGCCTATGAACGTGAGATGCATGTTCTCGTAATATTGACTGACATGACCAATTATTGTGAAGCTCTAAGAGAAATTTCAGCAGCCCGTGAGGAAGTACCAGGAAGACGTGGATATCCAGGATACATGTATACAGATCTAGCATCGATTTACGAAAGGGCGGGAAAGATAAAAGGCAGAAAGGGATCGGTTACACAAATTCCTATACTTGCTATGCCTGCAGATGATATTACTCATCCCATTCCAGATCTTACGGGATATATTACAGAGGGTCAAATCGTCCTGAGTCGGGAATTAAATAGATTGAATATCCAACCTCCTGTTGATGTGCTTACAAGTCTATCTCGTCTCATGAATCAAGGTATTGGAAATGGTCGAACTAGGGAAGATCATCGTAACCTGGCTGATCAGCTTTATGCAACGTATGCCCAAGGTAAAGATGCAAGAGCATTGTCGGCAATTGTAGGAGAAGAGGCGTTAAGTGAAACAGATAAAAAGTTTCTTAAAATCGCTAATAATTTTGAACGAAAATTCGTCAATCAAGGCACTGATGAAAATAGATCAATAGAACAAACTTTAGATATTGGGTGGGAATTGTTAAGCCATCTCCCTGAATCAGAAATGAAGCGTATAAAATCAGAATTTATCCGAAAGTATAGAAAACGAGTCGATAAAGAATCGGAAGGAGCGTGACTGTCTAGAAAATATGGCATTAGCAACCAATATCCGACCAACTCGCCTTGAGTATATTCGCACCAAGCGTAGGATTGTTATTGCAAGGAAAGGATTAAAGCTTTTAAAGCTAAAACGTCAAGCCTTAATTCTTGAATTTTTTAATACCAGCAAGACTGCTGCAGCTCTTAGAGGAACCTTACAATCTGAATTGTTGAAAGGGTATGAAACTATTAGGTTGGCGGAGATGCTGGCTGGTTCAATGCGACTAGAGAATGAAGCAATGAAAATGTCTCAAATGGCAAATATGCAGGTGATGTCAAAGAGTATTATGGGAGTTCACATTCCAAAGATCGTAGGAGGTCAAAGAGAATTACTGGCAGAGCATATACTAGAGCTTCCTACATCAATAAATGAGTCTATAAGAACATTCCAAAAAATTCATAATACTGTATTAGAGATTGCAGAGAAAGAGACAACATTAAGAAAGCTTTTGTATGAAATTGAGAGGACAAAGCGTAAATCTAATGCAATAGAAAATGTTTTTATTCCTAAATTGGTGTCTGCATTGAAATTTATTACATTTCGACTCGATGAAATGGAACGTGATACTTTCATAATGCTAAAGACTGTAAAGAGAAAGATGGGAGAAAGAGAACATGAAATTAGTAAGGAGACTGAAGTAGAGATTAATGTATAATAACAATAACAATAACAATAATAATAATAATAATAAAAGAGATTTTGTAAATGCGCAGCAAAAAAAATTTTATTTGATAGCAAGAGCATTTAAGTTCGGAAACATAATTGCGACAATTATACTAATTTCATTTATTGGAAAATATTTTCTAGGATGATCTAATATATGTCTAATACGCAAGAAGAGTATCTTCATTCTCTAAAACGAATTAAAGAAGTTGAGGATAAAGTCCAAATAGAAATTGAAACACATAGAAAATTAATTGAAGAAAAAATTAATAGTTTGCAGAAGGATTTAGAAAATGCTATTGCTGCATCAAAAGTCCAGGGAGAAATATTAGTAGAAAAAAGTATTGAAGAAGCTAGGATTAATGCTTCCAAAGAAGCTGATAAGATTCTGGAAGAGGCAGAGAAAAAGTCCCAAACTATATCTATTCATATAGATCAACAGACAATTAAAAAAATAATAGATATTTTTCTTTCTGGAATGTAATGGATGCGAGATTAAGATGAGTACAATATTGAAACCAGCTGCAATGGCTAAAATAGCAGTTATCGGACTAAAAAAATACAGACCTCAAATTATATCGATCATACACGAAATGAATGTTATTCAATTAGAACCTCTTTCAAAAGAAGCAGATTCATTACTATTGAAGGAACAGGAAAGCGATTTGCATAAACAGATTTCCGATCAGTTATTACGAATTAGAGGATTACTTAATTCCCTTCCTCCCTCACCAATACTCGAAAAATCTAAATTTGCTTCAATTGAAGAACTTATTACAACTCTCAAGTCCATAGATATCGATAAAAGTATTGCTTCACTGGAAAGACAAAAAGAAGGAATACTAACACAAATTAAAGAGACAGAAAACAATCTAAAGCTTTTAGAAGAATTTTCATTTTTTCCTGAAGATCTAAAACTTTTGCACTTATCCTTTGCCCGTTCATATTTTGGTCGAATTACTTTAGAAAAGTTCCCAGAGTTTAAAAAAACATTGGAATCAAATGGAGGACCTATTATCCTATATTCACAGACTCAAAGTAACTTTATGTATTTTGTCCTTGTTATTCCTCCGAATTTTCCTTCCAATATTCTCGCTTCTGCAGTAAGCTTATATGGTGTACATATGGAAACAGTTCCAAAACTGGAAGGAAAACCACGTGATATTATCCAGAGTCAAAAAAATCTTCATGATGAGCTTCATAATCAATTAAAACTAATCAATAATCAATTATCTGGGATATCAAAGGGAAATTATACCTTTTTGAAAGGTGCAGAAGAAGAGTTAGAAATAGAAAATCAAAAGCTAGAAGTAATTGAAGGTCTTGGAGTTACTAATGATGCATTTGCACTAGAAGGATGGATACCAAGGTCAAAAATTGAAGATTTAAAACTAGCATTTGAAAAATATAGCAAGGGAACTATCCTTTATGAATTAGAAACTAAAGACAATCCACCAACTCTTCTGGTAAATCCTAAAAGATTCAAAGTTTTTGAATCTTTCGTAAGATTCTACTCTTTACCCTCTGGTAACGAGTTTGACCCTACTCTCATTTTTGGTTTAATTTTTCCTATATTTTATGGATTAATGATAGGTGATGTGGGATATGGCTTAGTAATACTCTTGGTTTCTTTATGGGTAATTAGAAGAGTCCAAGATAGAAAACGTAATTTGACCATTATGCCAACATTTTTACGAAATTTCGCCAAAACAATTTTACGTCCTTCTCAGATGGTGAAGCTAGCAAAAGCTATGATACCAGGTTGTATTATTGCTATTATATTGGGATTTTGTTTTGACTTATATTTCGGATTTCATCTAAACTCCTATCTCTTTTCATTTTTGAATAATTTTGGGTTAAATTTGCCAGCTGATGGGGCATTATTAAATCCTATTGGAACTTTTGGTTTGCGTAAACTTTTGTTAATCAGTGGATATATTGGACTTGGTATGGTTTCATTTGGTCTTGTACTGGGAATCCTCAACAGTATGAGAGAGCGGCATATAAAACATATAATTAGCAAAATTGGATGGCTATTATTTGGTTGGGGAATTGCGCTGGTTGGTTTAGCAATGATAAATCATGTAAATATCAACCCATTGCAGAATATTCAAGGAGCTGGTTATTTTGCATTATTATTTGGAGGTATAGGACTAATGTTTTATGGTGAGGGTGTAAGAGCACTTATGGAATTACCATCAATTATTAGTCATATACTTTCTTATACTAGGATTGTCGGAATCTTGCTTGCATCAGTTATACTTGCACATGTTATTGATTTTATCTTCCTCAAATCTTTAGACAATTCAATAGCTTTCGGTATATTGGGAATTATGATTTTGTTGATAGGTCACATTTTTAATATTATTATTGGAGTTTTTGAACCTGGAATACAGGGAGCAAGGTTGATTTATGTCGAATTTTTTTCCAAATTTTATCATGGGGCTGGAAGACCATTTCAACCCTTTGGAAACAAGAGGAGGTTCACTAGTTATGAGGATAACATTAAGATGTTTAAGAAATAAAAAATTTATTTTGTAATTTTTTTATAGAATGGCTAGATCACTAATGTGAGATGATATTGTAAGGATTTCATAAATCGTTTTATCAACTGTAACTTTTGAAATTTAATACATAGTATTAACTATAGGTAGGATTGTTAATTAAGGCTTTGGAGATATTAATTTAATTTAGTTCTGATCATGATGGGATTGGAATCAAATATTATAGAAGATGAGAGGGGTATATTTTGTAGTCATTAAATCTATATTTTATGATTAAACCATTCTAAAATTGGAATGGGGTTGGCCGGATTTGAACCGACGGTCCCCAGCGCCCGAGGCTGGTATCTTACCAAACTAGACCACAACCCCTTCTTGGATTGTCCTCTAAAAAATTGAGTAACTGACCTAGGATAAATACCAAAGATAATATATTGATATTGTCGCTAAATTTTTTATCCTTAAGGAATTGAGAAATATTTTTGTCTTTTATTTGTTACTTCACTGTTCCATCAAAATTTGATTTTAGAATAAATATCTTCAATATTCCATACCTGGTTGTCTTTAGTTACTTTATTTATGAGTTTGTCGTTTGTTAATTCTTGCACGATCATTGCTGAAAGCGGTAATGCACCAGTTGCTCCTGGAGAATTGTAGTTTAGGATATGAAGTGATATTGGGTTCTTTAACAATAATGTATCGGGAATGAAGTTACCTTTTTCGTCGATCAGTAACGACCTAATTCCAGCCGTACCTTTAGTAGTAATTTTTTTTGTATCCAACGCGGGTAAGAATTGTTTTACCCTTTGGATCATAACACGTTTTGACAGCGAACCTGCTATTTCATTAGTTAACAATGATAAGAATTCTCTATTGTAAAAAAGAGACCACAAACCTTTTTTAAACAATATTTCTTTTGTTTTCGGGAGAAAATTTTTAAAATTGTCTATTAAATTATATGAGTATGGTCCAAAAACAGGCACCGCGTTTGGTCCGATTTCACAATGTCCATCCGCTTTTATGATCCAGTGCGGATCTAAAAATGGAAAATTCTGTTGTTTTGGAACTGAATAAATGCTATGAGATGTGAGGTTTTCATATTCTTCTGGAGCGCGCCAATATTCACCCATAAAATGTAAATCAAATAACTCTAATCCAATTTCTAATTGATGTGCAATATCAAGTGAATGCCCACCTGCTGTGTTAATAACATATTTTGATTCGATGATTTTTTTCTCTCTCTTCTCTGTAACTATTTCAATTACACAATTATCATTTTTATTTTTAATATTTAATACCCTATGCAAATTAAGTAACTTACCTCCAGCCAAGAGGTAATCGTTTTTTAAGGTAGTGGTCAATAATCCATAGTCAACACTTGCATCTCTCTTACAATAAATTGAACCATGACACAGTACATTAGGTTCAATATTTTTTGTTTGTTGGTCATTTAAAAAATATATATCCTTTTCTTCTAATCCATTTTTTATCCCCCATTCAATATACTTTTTTAAAACTTTGATATCTTTTTCTCCTTTTGCTATTTCTAAAACTCCATCTTGTTTAAATGGAATTTTTTTTCTCTTAGAATATGTTTCCCACATATCATATCCTAAAAAAGATATCTTTGCAAAAATCTTTTTTTTTATTGGATCGTATAAGAATGGTGCATGTACTTTACCTGTATTTCTAGAACTCGTGTGACTTGAAACATTTTTTTCACGTTCTAGTATTACAATATTTGCATCAGAATTTAAAGTTAAAAAGTATCCTAGAGAGACTCCTAGGATACCTCCACCTATTATGATAATATCAAATTGTTTGACTTGCACCAGAGCTAAAAAAATTATAACGAATATGTAATATGATTTTTTTGATATTAAAAATTCATAACTTACACTTGGAAGATATTTCACCTCTAAAATTAAGATGTTACTGGATTATATTACAATACAAGCTAATCAAACCCTAAAATATATGACTAATAATCATTATTTCTTAATGTCTACCTGTAGAGTCTCTCCAACTTGAGGATTTCCCATCATCTCATATCTTCTCTTGGGCATGGTAATTTGAATGATAGTTTTAGGATAAGTTTTGATGACAGTTTGGGGTTGTGATCTTAAAATTGCTTCCAGTAAAGGCTTGATTTGTTGTTTTACTTCCTCATCTGTTACGGTTCTATCCACAGCTTCTAAGATCATTTGTTGTTGGGATACTGTTTCTAATTCCACATCTTCACTTAGAGAAAGAGTAACGTTTGAACCATTGTCAACTAGCTGTTTTATTTTGAATACTGTTGTAGTTGTAGTTGTAGTTGGTAAATTCTCCACCTTATTCATACTAATTTATCAGATATATAATTTTATTATGTTATAGGATAACGAAATAATTTAGTTTATAGATCAACATATAGATAAATAAAAGTATTTTAATGGTTTATATAGAATACATTATTCCACCAGATACAATAGGTACTTGCTCTACCTTTGCAACTTCTTTTATTCGGGCTATTATAGCATTAAACCACAAACTATCAATTCCCTGGCTCCATATTGTAATCTTCTTGTATCCTCGTTTTACTCCGTCATGAAAATATCCCACACAGTCTTCTGAAGTCATATTATGATACTTTTGACTAACTTCTTCTACGACTTCTGCGGCTTCTTCCGGCAAATATAAAATTGTTAATGTCGGAAATGGAATAGTATCATTAGAAGATTCTATAGAATCGCTTTTTTCAGTCATTTTGATTAAAATAAAATATATGCTGTAATAATAGAATTTCGAATATATACAGTTTCTATTATGATGATTAAACAATAAAGTTCCAATACATATCAATTTCCGTTTACTAAAGATAGAATATCCTCAAAATTTTGTCTATTTTTTCTTTTTTTATACTTTTTTAAACGATTCAATAAAAATTCATGATCTTTTTTTACAATATATTTACAAATTTTTTTTGATATTGGTCCACCGCTCAAAAATAAAGCTTGACTAGCTGATGTAACATTGTTTGGCTTTCTTTTAGTAGAAGCACTTTCAAAATCTATTATTGATATTTGATTGTTTTCAGAAACCATTACATGATTATCAATCCTAGTTAATTCTCCATGATCTAAGTTGAGAACATCTAGCCTATAACACTGTTCCAATATTTCATTAACTATATTTATAATATTTTTGCTGGTGCGAAGACGGAAGTAGATTGGGTCTTGAAGCCAGACACCAATTCCTCTTCCAGTAATCAATTCCATTAATACCAAATCTTCTGTATTATCGATAATTTGGGGACCAATCCCTTCTTGGTTAGCTAATTTTTGATTGTAGACCTCAGTAAAAGTGTCTTTTCTACGAGAGTCAAGTCTTCTTATTTTTAATGCTCTGGTTTTCTGATAATAAGTATTTACTTTCAATACTATACCCGAATGCCCTTTTCCTAAAACATTTAACTCAGATAACTTGGTAGGACCTTCTAAGACAGCGTCTTCAACTCCCATTATGTATAAATCAACCATTCTCTTATGGTATTCATTTAGGTCTAACTTTGGATATGAAATTAACTTTGAGATTATTGGTGAGTTAATCTGTACCTTCAAATAAACTCAAATCTTTAAAAAGAAAATCTTTAATGATCTTCTGGTTATATAGATTTTTTAGTATGTTTTTGTTTATTTTATATATTTTAAATCCTTTGTTTAAATCATTGAGCAAACCTTTAGGGATTCCCACGTTACGTTTATCTAATTTAATTGATCGTTCTAAAAATTTGATTGCATTAGTGCTCTCTCTTTTTTTTAGACACAAAAGTTTCATATCATCTCCTATCCATATAAGAGCTGATTTTTCTTTATTCTTTTCAACAAATTTAAACATCTCCTTTTCCATAAATATACTTGGACCTGTTTTTTTAACAAAAGGAGGAAGCTTATTAAATTTTAATAAAAATAATACCTTTGCCAAATTATTATTATAAATATAACATTCACTCTTTATCACTTCAAACTCTTTATCATTTAAATGTCGGGCAAGTGACAAGGTTAATTTTTTTAACTGGCCCCAAATTATATCAGAACTTCTAGTTTTATATTTAAATTCTAATACTAAAATAGATTGTAATAGTTCGGATACATTCTGAAAATCCTTACCAAAATTTATAAAATTTTTCTTCTTATTAATGCTAAAAAAATTAATAGATGGTTTTTTTAAAAACGCTCTCGAGCCAAAAATAAATCTTGATAGACTTTGAGGTGATATTGCTGTTCCCAAGTTACGATTTGAATCTACAGGGTCAATTATTATTATTGGACTTTGAAATTTTTCAACAATATTATTGGGAATATTATCTATAGCAATTACTTTACCTTTCTTTTCCAGCATTGCAATATTTTTAATAACATTTTTAAAATTTCCATACTTTAGTACTAAAACCTCAGTAACATAACCACTTAATCCAGCAATTGATAGTTCAGCTCCATAGATTCCAATTCCTTTTAAAAAGGCTTTTAAGATTCTAATTTGATTTTTTTGCTCAGGGGTAAGTATTTTCATCATATATTCAGTATGATATTGTGACCTATCAGCTGAGCTCTTCCATTGTCCTTGTTCTACTTTGTAACATGGTACTACATTTAACCTTACATGTTCTTTGTTATTGGAGAGAAAAACATAACCTTCTACGTAAGGATGTTCAGAATAGCGTGTAATAGGATGATATTCCTTTAAAGATTTGAAACCCACATCTATGGCTATCTTTTCAAAATCTAGCTCAGTGGTATTTTTATCAATTAAGACAAAAAT
>DASUCH010000070.1:0-3082 GCA_035762785.1 Nitrososphaeraceae archaeon
CACCACTACTACCACCACCAGCATTGTTGCCACTACCAGTATTGTTATTATTATTATTGCTACTGCCGCTGCTACTACTATTACTATTACTAGGCAAACTACTGTTCACTTGTATAACTTAGGTAAATTGACTACATATACTTTGTTTCTCCGACGATTAACTAAATATAAAAAAGCTGAGAAATTAATTGCAATCACCTAATTAAATATTTTAAAATATAATTTAGTTAAAGTTTTATTTAATAATAAGTTAAAGCATTTTTATTGGATACATTACACATTTTATATGTTATCTTATTAACATTTTGGTTCTCCACTATTCCTGTTGCATTCCTTACCCTGACGCGATTTATTAGAAACAGGAAGATATTTGTTGAAAAAGATATGCGTAGAATTCATAATGATCCTATTATTATTTTTCAGATTACAACTAGATCTGCAACTAAAATAAGGGTTGTAGAAAGGGGAATTTATTCAATTATCAATGCAGCTATAAAAATCAATTATTCTAATTATAAAATTTCAATTGTAACTGAAGACGAAAATGATAAACAAAAATTCGATCATTTAAAGAATTGTGAAATAGTTATGGTAGATAAAAAATATAATACAAATGCTATTAAAAAATCGAGAGCCTTACAATTTGCAGTAGAAAATAGGAGAAAAAAAGGAGAAGATACCAGCAAATTTTGGATATTTCATATGGATGATGAAAGCTATGTTACTAATCAAACTTTACTTTCATTATTAAAATTTATTAGAGAAGGTAATGGAATTGCGTCGGAGGGCCCTATTGTATATCCATTGAAATTCGAACTAGCGAATCCAATTACAGCATTAGCAGAATCAGTTAGACCTTTTGGATGTTATGATTGTGTATCTCAAATGAATAATCCTCCTCCACTTCATATGCATGGAAGCAATCTGCTCGTTCGCTCTGATGCTGAGGATTTAATAGGATGGAATTTTGGTTCAACTTTAGCAGAAGACCAGCTTTTCGGTTATAAACTCTATGAGAAATACGGAAAAAAAGCACTGGGTTGGCATGGTGGGATTTTATTAGAACAGCCTCCTCTAAATATTAAAGATCACTTCATGCAAAGAAGAAGATGGATCCTAGGATCATTGCAGAATATTAATAAATTTCCATTCTGGCATAGATTCAAAATTGCTTTCAAGTTAACTAGTTATTTTATGGGTTTCATTTCTGGAATAGCTTCGGCAATAGTGTATGTTATAACATTTATGTCAATGCTCCCTACATCTATTCAGATACTAGTTGATCAAAATATATCTAATCCAATGATTTGGGCACAATATATCATTTCTTCATTTTTTCCATCATCTTTTCCTGAAATTACTTTAAAAATAAATGAAATGGCAAGTAATAGCATTATTTATCCTATTGATTTAGGTCCTGTTTCTGTTCTTCTGCTATTCCCGTATATGATGTGGTTATTATCTTACCAGATAGGACTTTTCCTAAACTTGAAACATACCAAAAAATATCCTTTATCAAAAAAAATAATTTTACATATCCAAGCAGTATTTCTATCTTTAGTATTAGGCATTCTAGAAACCTTTCCTGCATTTTATTCTATTATCGAATATTATTGGAGAAATAGGATGAACGCTCTGAAGAAAATTCATAATTACGATTTTTATGTAATAAATAAATAACAAAATATAGAAAAATAACTATATTAATATATATTAGTAATAATTGAATTTCATAAGAGTTAATCATAAACTTATAAAATCAAAAAAAAATACACTAATCATATTCTATTTTAGCGTATCAATCATGCTGTTAATAACTTCATACAGTGGATACCAAAGTGCAACAAATTTTATAACAACAGGAAAAATGGTAATAGGCGATGTCTTGGTAGAGAGTGAATTCCCATTCAAAGGCACTATTAAATTAGTTACCTATTTGATGGTTTTTTCTTTGATATCCTGGTTCACGGCAATTAAAATTTATGAGAATAGTATTCGAAATCTCAAAGTTAGAATAAAAACATTTATTCAGATAATTAGTATAATTGCTGCTACAATAACAATTTATGAGTTAATTTATAATTTCATAGTATGGAATTCGCTTATTACTAGTAACCTTTTTGATAATATTTTTAATCCTAATAATGAAAAAATAAATTATCCAATGCCTGACACTCCATGGAATTTATACTTTGCAACTCAAATGCTTTTGGCTGCAGTTATAATAACTTTTCATAGCTATTATGTTATGACAAAGTCAAAAAAATATTAATGGGGCAACTTTTACTGAGTATCTGATTAAATATTATATTATAATTACATTTATAAATTTAGATTATATAATGTTTTTAATGAATGATACGATCTCTCATACTTTGGAAACGTCAGGTCATAAAATTAAAAAAATAAATAAAACCTCTATAATATATGGACAGTTCCTTATTATTTCGTTTTTGTTTACTATTTTATATTTTCCTACTGATGTACATGCACAAATATCAACTATAGGAACTGATAATAATGTTAAAATAATAAAAAATCCAGAAAAAGAAGTGCCATCATTAGTGATGAACTTTGGTGAAAAAGAAGTTGAAATGGATCCCTTTATGTACTCTCGCATTAATTTTACAAATAATACAAAGGGATCACAATTAAATGAATCCCAAGATAATATTGTGACCAAGATAGGAGCTGCCAAATTACATGAGACACGAAGTGATAGTGAGACAAGTCTGACTTTAAAACAGGGAGATAAAATATCACTATCTTATGAAAAACAACCTTTGACAATTAAGGCATATTTAGTAGATTACGACACAGAAGATGAGAATGAGATATCTCCAATGAAACAAATAGACCTGTCAACATTTAGTATTCCAAACAATTCTCCCCCTGGCTTAAAAAGTTTAGAAGTAAGATCCTTTTATGATAATAACGAACAAATAACATACACTACTTCAGTATTTGTTGAAAATAGTACTCCAGTCATATCTACTGAAACTGAAGATGATGATCAGGAAGAGCAAAATAATGATAATTAAATAGAATCAAATTAGTCAAATAAAATTTTGTTTTAATTCAT
>DASUCH010000071.1:0-4144 GCA_035762785.1 Nitrososphaeraceae archaeon
ATAGCCATTTACACTAGCAGTGCCAAAGGTGGGTTTAAGAAGAGTTGCAAGCATATGTATTATAGTTGTTTTACCTGCACCATTTGGTCCTAAAAGACCAAAAACCTCATTTTCATGAATATCTAGACTTAAATTATTAACTGCAATTATATTCTGATATCTTTTAACAAGATTTCGTATATTTATCAAATGATCTTATTACATATTTTATACTATATATTTTAAGTTTAGAAAGAATAATAATATCATAACATTTTGTTAACTATCTTTAGATCTAATGTTTTAATTAAAAATACAGTTTATACATTCGTAAATGATAACAGAGACGCAGTATAAAAATCGTGTGTAGTCTTATAGTCTTCTGGAACAAAAAGTAAGGAAAAGATCATTGGCCTATCTTGAACATTTTCGTCCCACAGATGGAACAAATCCCTGTGGTTGCAGGCCTACCATTTTTCATTGTGACCTTTTTCTCGTCTTTCATTGACCTTTTTGACTTACATTTAACGCAATATGCTTCCATAGTAGTTCAAGCAGTTGGGGCAAAATAAAAGAAGCGGTGTATAAAATGATTGTCAGAAAGCCTAGAGTGGCTTACCTAACACTTGATACTCGGTGAAAGTAATAATACATGCTAGAAGAAAGAAATTGAATGATGCTACTCACTATAAAATAGGATTAAAGACAAATAAAAGATAACATTTTGCAATCTCTATAGACTAGTGAGAGATATTTAATATTGGCTTTACTATTACTTCTAAATAATGTATTATTGTCCATATGCTTCAGCAATTAGTATTTTAGGATCAAACCCAATTATTAAATTATCAGACGAGTTTGGTTTTATGTACGTCTAAATGTAATAACTAAGATAGAACAAGCAGAAAAATGCTGTCATAGAACTAATATTTACTTAACTGAATATCTGCTGACATAGTACAATAAAAAATGAGGCTTTGCCAATTGTTAATTATTATATCTACCAGTCTATTCTGTTAGAATCATCTTTTTTAATTATTAATTGGTTGCCAATTATATTAAAACTAAGTGATTCATTATGTTTGAAATTCAGAGCGCGTGCTACATCTATATTAAAAGTTAAAGTAAAAACACTCTTACCTATCATCGAAGTTACTTTTCCACTAGTAGTAATGTTATTTTGCTCATTAGTATTGTTTTTCTTCTGTTGTGAATGCTGCTGTTTTTTATGATGTTTCATGTTCTTAACAATCTCTTTTTTTTATTACTTATTTATCTATTCTACTTTTTAATGTAAATAAGAAAATGGTTTTTTATTAATTTTTGAATTATGCTAGTGATTAGAAGGTTATTTTGAGTGATTTAACAAACGATCTTTGCTTTTTAGCAGAGGCTAATGTTTATAGACTTTAACTTAATATTTTAATTTTAGAATATTTTTAGGTAAGTTATTCTAAATTGTTTATTTCATTATCATCTTTAATAAGATATTCTCTCTCTCACTCTCTAATTTTATAATATATATAATTAGACGTTATTCATATGTTATACGATTTTTTAGTGTGTATTATTAAAAATTTTTAAATCAAAAAACTTTAATACGATCCGTCAAAAACAAGCTGTACTTATTGATTGATACGTCGGCAGTTGATCGATTGCTCAAAGAGCTGCATGGATCTTATCTAAAAAATAACAAATATGATGAAGGAGATCTGCTCTTTTACCGAATAACTTATAAACTTATCGATTCCTTTGGAATTACACACGAGGAGGCCAAAGAATGTCACTTTAATTACCATAACCATAATCCCCGTAGAGTATCCGAAGGTTATTGCCATACATGCAAGAAGATTACATCAATTATACCTATAATTTATGGAGTTTCACAACAGGATATAGCAACCCTAAAAGTAGCAGAAGATGATAAAAGATTGATCATAGGAAACCTAGATCAGCTCAAGAAAGAAAATAAAATGGCACTATTTGGCTGCAAAATCTGTTTGAGTCCCCTACCGAACTATGGCACTATTTAGTTTTATTCAAGATATTAGCTATATTATAATAATTATTTCTGTTCCCCACTACTCTAAACTTGTATTGCTTACCATATATTTCACGATAAAAGCGGGCGTAGCTCTCTGCTGCATCATATGTTGCAAAGACCTGCCTTAGATTATCAATACAAGTCTTTTTACCGTATAAATCCAAGATCTCTATGACATAAGATTTTGGCAATTTTTTTACATTCCTTAATGTAATGGCAATACTTATTAGTAGAAATAAGATTGCAGCTATAACTATTATGGCAGACTCAAAACCTCTAACAAAGTTAATAACATGAGTTATTAGATTTTGATTTAGACACGTATAGACTATATTAAATACCACTATTAGTTTAGTACAGTATAATATCAGATGCTTATCTATGTTTACTCCCATCTTAGTACAATATGACAGTAATAGGTGTATGCTCATCTTTATATACTAAAGTCGTAATTACATAAATAGATTTTTATATCTAACTATTTGGCTAGAAAACTTTTATTTATGTAATGAAAGGATTGAAGTTAACAATAATCTGACAATTAGTTAATATCACTACTGTGAGTGCAAAATAATAAATGCCAAAATAGAATAAAATTATTATTTAGCTATTACTCTAGAATATCAAAGAGAAATAATTCATTGTAGAAGTTTTTCTATTATCTATGTCAGTCCATTTAACTACTCAACAATAACTAGTGGGATTATTGCTTCGCGACCATAAGTATAGATCTTCCTACGCCATACCTAGTTTGTTTAACAATGTCACAGAAATGGATTATCACTAAGTATACCTTTGCTGTATGGAATGAGCCGCTTCAAACGGAGCTGCAGTCTGTAGTTGCATCATAATTCGCAGTTTAAATGTTCGACAGAAATCTTCGTTTAGAATTGAATCAAAATCTGGTATCAGAAGGATATAAAATATTTATATAATGTCCATTCGAGCCCTCTGTATAGGAAGTTATAGTATCTTAAACACTTCAATTTTATTCCTCTTACTCACTTCTGTATGGCAGATTCATGAAAATAAATGCCCATCATATTATTGATATATATAATAATATTCGGGATGGTTTAGAAAGACTTTTTGGAAAAATATATGCTGTTTGGCTTCGAGAATTTAAAGTATTTTTAAGAGAAAGGAGCCGACTGGTAGCATCTACATTCACCCCACTACTTTGGCTGTTTGTTATTGGTTCCGGCATGGGCTCAAATGGCTTCAATAGCATTAATGCAAATGTAGATTATCAAAGGTTCATTTTTCCTGGGATAGTATGTATGTCTGTCATATTTTCATCCATTTTTTATGGATCGTATATTATATGGGACAGAAAATTTGACTTTTTAAAAAGCGTTATGGTCGCACCTATCAGCAGAGGAATTATTTTTACAGGCAAGACACTTGGAGGAATGACGAATTCACTAGTTCAGGTATCTATACTTTTAATAGTTGGAGGTATTATAGGTATTCATTATACTACTTTATCCTTGGTTCAAACTGTCGTAGTTGTTTTGCTTCTATCGTTTTCACTAACATCCCTAGGTCTCGCTCTTGGTAGTTATATGCACAGTCTAGAAGGATTCCAAATGATTGTAAGTTTTGTGGTCTTCCCCATTTTCTTTTTAAGTGGTGCTCTCTTTTCAATAGATAATCTTCCTGATTGGCTTTCAATTTTAATTATTATAGATCCTGCTACTTATGCTGTAGATGCGCTCAGGAATACTATGCTTAGCATAGGAAGCAAACCATTTGAAGTAGATATAATCATACTAATTGCATTTACAGCAGGTTTAGGAGCATTTGGAATTTTATCATTTAGAAGGATGAAGGCGATTTGATTATTTTATTTGACTGGTTGAGTACGTAATTATGTGATAAATGAAAAATAAATACTCAAATAGCATCGATATGTTACATCAACCACAGAAATTCATTTTTTATAAATGAGCCCCATGTTAATAATGATATTATTTTGACAACTACTGTACATTTAAAAGAGGTACACCTATCTGATTTGCACAAGGGGCTATCGTCTAGCTTGGTCTAGGATACCATCTCTCTAAGGGAGGTACATGCCTGGGGCGCTGGCGGTCGTGGGTTCAAATCCCACTGGCCCCA
>DASUCH010000072.1:0-5822 GCA_035762785.1 Nitrososphaeraceae archaeon
TTAAAAGGAGACTCTCCATTAAATATTAAAGATAAGCCAGATTTTTCATCTGTCATTGTCCATTGTTGATTATGCAAATTCAGCTCTTCCAATTCTCTTACTTCAGGCATTTTTGAAGTATCAACCTTTGGAACAGGTAATGTTTTGTTCCATTCAACTCCTAATGTTTCTAATGCTTTGGCAAATACTTTTTCATGAGCCAGATCTCTTACAATTAAATAGGAAACTGTTGCCCTATATGCTTTATCATCACTCATCTCATACAATCTACATTTTTGAAGCCTACCTGTTGCCTCTAACATTAAGTTATAAAGCATATTTAAAACCAAATTTCCACTGTCATAAACATATGTTGCAGACCATGGATTTCCTGCAGCATCTACTGGTCTACAACTCTGTCCAGCAACTAGAAAATGATGTATATTTGGTGATTCAAGTGCAACAGCAAGGGGAAGTTCATTAGGATCTGTTTGTGTAGTTGATCCTTCTAATAGGACATTTATTGTATTAGAAATTAATTCAACATGGCCCATTTCTTCTGTTGCAATTGATCTCAATAGATCTTGATACGGTTTTGCATCTCCTCTAAAATTTATGTTCTGAAATAAGTACTGCATCATAGTCCTCATTTCTCCAAATTGTCCCCCAAGACCTTCCTGTAAAGCTTGTGCTGCTTTGGGATTAGGTCCATCACTTTCAGGGAGTGGATTTGGTAGTTTTTTTATTGATGTAAACATGAACTTGTTTGTTTTATAAATTATATAACCATTGTAGAACAAATTCAAGTCTGAAAGACTATTCATTAGTACACATTTTGTAATGAAAGATTATCTGTTCAATTGGAAATCAAGATTGTTGTTAACATATTCAATTAGAATGATTTTATAGCTAGATTTTTATATTAATTTTATTTAGGATTTAAAAATATATTACAAGATATATAGTACTGATCACATAGATAATATGTCTAAAGATTATTACCAATTAGTTCCTAATAAGAGTATATAAAGAATTAAACAAATAAAATTTTTTTATTTTAATATACTTGGTTTCACTTAAATTAGTTATTATAATATATGGAATATATATTCAAAAAATTTATTTATCCTCATCCTTAATATCGCTTGCAAGTTTTATTGACTTCCTTATACTATCAATTTGGATATCATCACTTCTTGTAATTAATTTCGAAAAAGATGGACTGGCATCTTTTCCCAATGTAATTGCATTTTCATCTTTATTAAGTATAGAGACTGTCACTCCATTTTCTGAAAGTTTATGAGCGAATTTTTTAGCTCCTTTTATATATTTAAAAAAATCAGTTATCTTATTATCTTTTAGCATTTCTACTGGCACCTCAAAAATTGATGGATCAAGAATGTGTAATTTTATTTGGTTATTTGCACTTTCTATTATTAATGAATCATTATTTTGAATTGCTACTTTGATAGTACCACTCATGTATCTTAATCCTTTAACAAAAAAATCCATAAACATATCGTTAAGGGAATTTGAATTTTGTAATTTGGAAATGTTTTCATCAAGGATTTTTAAATCTTGGTGATCAATATTTAAAACTAATTCAGATCCATTATAATTTTCTATATATGATTTAGGGATCCTATATGTACGATTATTTACATCGTCTATAACAACTATATGATCAGCATAGTTAGCAACTACATTTCCTACTGAAATGTTATCTTTTGTGCGCACATTTTTTTTTGATTTTATTATATTATCCCAGTCCGTCAATGAAGAATCATCCTTTAGTATGTTTTACTTTTGCATTGCTTCAGCTTTTATTATTAATTTTCCGTTTATTGTCCATTTGGCCGATCCCAACTCTTTTCCTCCCGGACCAGAAGCTCGAGGTATGTCTATTACAAGATTGTCAAACTCATATGTTATTACAGCCTCTTTTCCTGTTAATCGATCAAAAAGTGCACCGATCAAATCTACCCAGTTACTGGTTTGAGTGTTACCATTTTCTTGATTTCCTTGATTACTACCTTTATTACTGTCTAATTGACTCATATTTTCTAATAATTAACATGTTATTTAAAAATTACATCAATAATATTTTTTGTATATTCATAACATATCGGCTAGATTTAATTGACTTATATGGTTAAAATTATAAAAATTTGTTATTGTTGATAGCTAATTATTAAATTTATAATAATAATTAAAGAAATTTATTTCATTTAACTATCATCAATCAGAAATATTCCATTTGAATTAATTAAATTCTGCTTCTATTGTGAATAAGAATATTATTTTGAAGAAAATTCTTTTATTTTAATGATTATATTATGTTACCTGTTCTATGAACCAATATTTAAATTTGTTAATTGCGAATCTTTCTGACTGCTTTACAAAAGAGGGATCATTTAATTCCCATTTGTCTTGAGGAATAGACTCAAAAAATTCTTGCATACATAAAGTAAATAAAATGCGCAATTCTTTTGGATTGTAATTTATTCCATAACGATAAAGAATTTTTCCAATTTTACCAAATGAATCATCATAATTTCTCTCAATACCTGCTAGATCAAAGGTCTTGGATAATATTACTGTTATTTCTCCTATATCATCCTGTAACATTGTCATAGGATATACTCAACAATATCACTTTATTTTATCTTATGTTCTTAGAGATTATTTTATATTTATAACTATTTGATAGATACCAAAATATACACTACAAGAAATACCTTAATATTCAAAATTCATTATTATGATAATATCAAGTCAACAAGAAATAGATATAGTTAAACAATAAAGTAATATTAAAAGTTAAAAATTCAGATCATTTTAACTTTTTAAAACTAAATAATTATCATTCCTAAATATTCAAAAGTTTATGATAAATTAAAATATTGAAAACATTGTGAAGTGTTATTATATATGATTAATACTTACTTCATTGCATTTTTTATCGTTTTTATTTCTTTTTTACTGCTTACGGTATTCTTACTCACAATAAATTTCAACCAAGATCATCCTTTAATAATATTAGATAATTCCGCAAAAGCATTTTTTTCAGAAATGTCCTTAAATAAATTTTTACATGAATTTATGGTATATGTTACTATTTATGGAAGAGAGTATACGTGGGGTCCGGTCTTAATTGCACTTTTTCTCTTAGGAGGTGAAGTAGGTAGAAAAACTGCTATTTTAACAGGGCTAGCTATCATAATTTTAGTATTGGTAGGTGGAGAAATTAAGAATATAATAGATAGAGAAAGGCCTGATTTAGCTGATGATATATATCTATTAGAAGAAGAATCGAAAAAATCCTATCCATCAGGTCACGCTTTAATAGTTTCGGCGGGTGCAACTGGAGTAATATGTCTATATCATGGGAACTTGAGACGTAAAATAATATCCTTATTGTTAGTCATAGAAGCAGGATTAGTGATTTTTTCCCGAATATATCTTGGATTACATTATCCTCTTGATATGATTGCTGGTATTTTGTTGGGCATGTCAGTAACTTTCTTTTTTCTAGGATTTCAAAAACAAGTATTCACTTTATCAGAAAGGATATTTTCTTTCATAAAAACAAGAACAATAAAATAAATTGATGTAAAGAGTTTCTCTACGTCTGTTTACTGTTTATTTATAATACCTTAACCCTATTTAAGAAAATAGTAACTATTGGAAAGGTAATATGTCACTTTTTATAGACTGCGATACTGAATTGTATCTAATATACTTTCTAATTATTTTTTAATTTTTATAATGTAGAACCAAATTAAAATCAAGTAAAAAACTATTGAAATCCAGAGAGGTTTTATTTAAAACTTCCATTTTTCAATTATTCCGGTACACCATGATTTGTACTTAATTGCATCTATATTTATCTCTGCTTCTATTAAGATTATTTAATGTAAAGGTCATGTTTTTCCAAAGCATCAACTGTACCATCATAATAAAGCTCTTGTCCAATCTCAAAGAATCTATCCTTCTTTGATCTAATCTCTTCTGTTTCATTTGAATTAGTAATACAAAAGGTAAGTATATCATATTTTAAATTTAATTGGCTTATTTTTTTGATATTATTATTAACCTCCTAGACTATGGAAGAGATCATTTTTTCGAATGTATTCTCTTAATTGATGAGATTCCTCACCGTAAGCTCGAATACTTTCTTTTTTTCCATCATTGGAAACTAAGGTTAAACTAACAATATTAATTTCTGCATCTGATCCAAAAATTAGAGGATGAATCTTTTCGATCTTATAATTATTGTCAATCAATGTTTGTAGTTTTTCAATAGACGTTGATTCCACTATTTTCTTAGGAGATTTATTCTATAAGTTGCTTTTTATTTATATTATATAGAATTGAATATTAACAATTAGAAACATTCTGGTAATTTTAAATTAATGTTTTTGTAATTTAGGAATTTGAATGATCATGTTCAAAAAATGTTAGTTGCAAGTGGGATCGAAATATTTTATTTTAAATTATTATCATAAATGGATTATAAATTATATTGATTCTTGCTTAGGTAAATAAATTTATATTGTTCAATAAAATTCCAGATTTATATCACACTGATATATTATTTTTTTTATTAATCGTGATACTATTTTACTAGTAAAGAAAAATTTTCAGCTCTATTCAGTATAAACTGAATTTGATTATTTTTGAAATTATACCTAAGACTAATATTTTAATTAAAGCAAAAAACAGATCCGACACTTGTTTGTAGGTACTTTTGTGGCATAGCTCTGATTATCTCATTACAGGCTTTCCAACCAGTGCAGTGACATGGAATTATATATTCTGATTCAATCTTCAAAAGTTCAGTAATTGTCAAAGGAATAGAATCTTCATATTCTTCTCCGGATAAGTGAAATCCTCCAATAATTGCATAAACTTTGTCAATTCCTGTAACTTTTCTAGCATAATTGATTGTATTTATTATACCTGCATGCCCACAACCAGTCAAGATAACTAAACCTTTATTTTTTAATAACATTACTAATGCTTGATCATCATTAACAAATGGATCTGCAATAAGATGATTTTCATCTATTCCTTCTTTGTATTGTATTGGGAAACCTTTTTCAAAATTTGTGATTCTTGGTATTTGTCCTGTAATCAATACTCGTTTGTTTTTTTTATCGAACCTATTCCTGTCCTTACTATTGTTAGCAAGTTTTAATTTTGGTCTTGGTAAATAGTTTATATTATTATTTTTTACTATTATTCCACCAAATTTCTTAATATTTTCTTCATTTAGTATATCCATTCTAGCTTTTCTGCCATCAGAAAATACAATCCATCGTTTGAGAAATGCATCTGAATGTGCAATAATTTCAATAGGTCGATTTATTTTATTTAAGACACTTATTAGACCTGAGATGTGATCGAAATGTCCATGACTGAGAACTATTGTTTCAATGTCTTTTAAATCTATATTAAAAATATCTGAATTATAAATCACACCATTTTTACTTACACCAGTATCAAAAAGAAACTTATGTTTGAATTTTCTATCTTTATTTGTATATGATATATCAACTAGTACTGAAAAACCATGTTCGGCAATAGGAGGCTTATTAAATCTTTTATTGCTTATCAATGGGGGTCGTTTTACTAAAGATAAACTAGGTAAAAGTCTATCAGTGATATTATCAACCAAAATTGTAATATATACTTCTTCTACCCTCTGAAGCATAGTGAGATGTTGTTTCTTCTATTATATTAATAAACTTCATATGTGTTTTAACTAGAATGTCAGAAATGTAAGATATTTATAAATACGGTTAAATATGTATTAATTATTTTATTTTAAAATTTATAGA
>DASUCH010000073.1:0-52618 GCA_035762785.1 Nitrososphaeraceae archaeon
AATAGTTCCAGCAATAGCTCCAGAAATAACTGTAACAACAAGGAAAGATAAAGTATCCAAAATAATCATCACAAGATTATGAAATTAATGACATGGAAACCCTGCTGCATGTCTCATATCATGAGAGAATTCGTGAACCCATAGATCGCTGTAGGCTTGTTCTCCTTGAACAAGACTAAAAAGCTGACCTTGATCATATCCTACAATAAATAAACCAAAGAATAAAACAAAAATTAATAATCCTATTGCAGCTTTAGGAACTTTAGTCTCTGATATTTGTATTTGTTTTTTAAAAGACATTATTATTGAACCTTATGAAATCACCAATATATAAATAGTTGTCTAAAATATCCAACACCTCTATTAAATAAGAATACATTTACATACAACAATAACGAATTAGGAATATAAGAAAGAACAAATGCACACATATGTCAGACTTTTAGAAAAAGTTTCCAATCAATATTCTCCAGCAAGACAACTTTCATTTAGTATAGGACATATTTTTAAAGCATTACAACTTGCAAACCTGAATGGTCATATTAGCAGAGATTTACTTAGAAAAGAACTTTCATTAGGAGAAGGATCAATTAAAACATTAATTAAGCATTTGAAAACTACCGATATGATAAAAACAAGTAATGCAGGTACTACGTTATCAGAAAAAGGAAAAAAAATAGTTTCGCAAATTTTACAGCATATTCCAAAGGAAACAATTATTCCAAAAAGCTCTATAACAGTTGGTAAATTCAATTATGCAGTTCTAGTCAAGAATATTGCCAATTCAATACGCTCTGGGATTGAACAAAGAGATATAGCTATTAAATCAGGTGCTATAGGTGCTACAACCTTAATATTTAAAGATGGAAAATTTCTAGTACCTAAAACTAATTTTAATGCATTAGAAGAAGAATCAAAGATACAAAAAGTTTTAGTGAGAAATTTAGGACCCAATGATAATGATGTGATTATAATAGGAAGTGATAATACCAATAAACAAAATGCAGAGATAGCAGCAAAAAATGCAGCACTTTTTACTATTATGAATCATCTTAAACATTAGTTTCTATTTGTGTTTATTGCTAATTTATTAGTACAATTCTTTGAATTATAAATAGGATTGATATCTCAAAGAGGTACCGTTAATATTTTTCAGTTTTAAATATGATTATAAAGAGCAAAAGAAGAGAACAAATGAAAATATGTCGTAACTTATTTTAATAATATTGTCTAATATTTGAGTACTGTTTAGAGTTCTTTGGATAGAAAAACTAGACAAGTAGACATATAATACCTATATGATTCTCATTGAACCTTTTCTTTTATTATTCAAATCTAAATCCACTGTGTAAATAATTATAATTATGTTGTCTATATAATATAGATTATGATGGAGATAACAATAATTCAATAAATTATAATAATAAAAATAATAAACTTATAATATTCATAAAAGAGATTCTAATCTCAAATATCTGAATCCTCATCATCCTCATCAATATATATAGAAGATACTGTGAATAAAAAAGACGAAAGAGTAGAACTTGTAGAGATTTCAAAAGGATTAATTGAGATTTTACATGATGCTGGTTTTTCCGTTGAAAGGATCGTAGAGAATGAACCCTCCCATATTGTAGAAATATTAGGAGTAGATGCCTATGAAGGAGAGAAAATATATAAGGAAACAAAAAAAGTCTCTAATAAATAAGTTCTAATATTTCAATAAGTTAAATAATTAACAAACTAATTAAATTGCCTCAATTATTAAATATAATATTTAACTAAAATTCGATATGGAATCAAATGGATGAAGGGTATGAACTGAAAAGTCATCAGATAGTACAGCTACAATATTTGTATTGACTTTATCAACAAAAAATAAAAATAACAAAGAATTTTAAATTAAGTTTCTAATAATAAAAGCTAAATATGAGGTAGTAAAAATTTTTACAAAATTATATCTATAAAAGGTAAGAAATAATATAGATATTATTAATAGATTAAAAAAAGTAAACTTAAAACTAAAATAAAACTTATTCTATAATTTTCCTATAGATCAATAGACTATCTATTATAATTACTTATAACTCAGATTTATTATAGTGTAATTTACCACTCACTCCAAATGTCAAGTCCGGAAAAGTAAAAGTGAAATTGTCAAATTCCTTCCTTTTACTTTCTCTGGAATCTCGAAAAATAAATTAATTATATTAAGTCTATCTCCAAGAATGCCCATACGTGCATCCAAAACTTTCACTTATTAGAGGACCTATAGCAGATTCAATATAGTTACTGTTTTCATCATAGTATTCTCCGATTTTTGAAAATGGCTTTTCCAATCAATCTAGTATACGAGACTTTTAAATAAAAGGTGTTTACAAATAGGGAAGACATTTTTTACATGTATATTTTAATAGTAATAGAAAATTTAAATAAATCTAGGATTTATTCCCTTTACTAATAAACTACTAATTTGATGTTTATGTAAGAGCTCAAGTCTTGTAATCCAAAAATTTGACAACACTGGAAATTTTAGAACAAAAAGGTGGTCGTATGGATCGAAAGGAGGACAATTCGTTTATATTCATGATGTATAATAGACTAACTATTTTTTCTGATAACATTCAAGAAAATAATACTAACATGGCACAATTAATAAATATATTTTATCTAGATATGCCATACTAGTTCGTGTCTCTTTTTTTCTTCTTCATCAGAAAATTCTTTATTACAATATGTGCATTTATAAAAAGGAATTAATTTGATCGATTGAAGACCTTCTCCGATGACTTTTTGATAACGATTTTCTTTATAATTTCCTATTAATTCTCTCAATGTATAATTCCATCCGTGTTGCAAATTTTCTATATTATCTGTTTCTGCAATGGGATGTGTATATTTCTCATTAGGATTAGTTGAGGCTATAAATTGTGCTTCATCTAATTTTACATCTGCATCAAATAGTAAACAAATAGCATACTCATTACCTTTATCATTTGTCCAAAGTTGGATTTTTTTATGGATAATATTTTTCTTATTAGCGATTTTGTTAACTTCATCGAGATGAATTTTTAAATTTTTTATTTTTTCTTTATTAACAAGATCATCATAATTTGGAGAAGACAATTTTATACTCATATAACAATATTATCCTTTTTATTTAATCTTATTCAAATCAATAAAAAATTAAAATAATTATTCTAAATTTGATAGTAACAGCTCGTATTAATTGTAGTACAAGCAAAGATAATTTAAAAGTTAAAGCTTACTAAGGTTAAGAAACTGAATTTACCTGTGAATGTACTATTTCTATCTAATGTGGCCTCAGGTCATTTCAAATAAATAGCAAAGATTAATATTTATAATAGGTTTCAACTGATTCTCCAATTTGAACTACAAAAAGGGTAATTAAAAAAAAGAAAGGAGCTAAGTGATTAGGTTTTGATATCGGTGAAGTTCAGTAAGTTGGTACGTAATATTTTATAACTAAGAAGAAACTATACGCAGTGAATTAGACGGCCTTAATTATCTATGTAAGATTAGAAAACCAAATATTGAAAATTACTAATTGAATTATGTATTTATCAATTATTAATGAATCTATTATTCTAACGCTGAATACATAATTATCCATACTATTTTACTATAATTTATACAAATAGACAATTTCATAAATGATAAATAGTAATTTCATTAGGTATTTCTGATCTACCTCACCAAGATCAATAAGTCTTTATCTTGTCATAGTCTGAATCAATTCAAACCTTCTTTTTCATGTATGTTCAGGTTATGACAATTAATTATTATTATTCTTGGGTAATTTTGTTTACCAATTTTTAAATATCTTAGGGCAGTAAATACTTCGGTTACGAAAACACCAAAGAAACTATTCGTCAAGAAAGCCATGTCCTATATCCGTAAAGGCTATAATGGTTTTCTCTACATACAGGTCATGGTAATTTAATAAATTGTCTTTATTAAAATAATATATTTAGTATTTATAAGTTACAATAATAAGTAAAGAATATTAATATTTGTCAAGTGCCTAGCCATCTTCTATATTATCATGGATCTGTATAGTACTGAAGAAGGAAGTAGGATTATAAAATGATAAAGTGTATTAATAATTTGTAAAGTTATATAAGGTATGTTGCTATTGATTTGTTAATGATATTGATTTTAGATCCAATTAGATTAGAAGTTGTGGATCCAGATCCCCTACCTAATCCTGAACCTGACCCACAACCAGAACCTGAAGAACCTCAGCAACCTGAACCTACTTCTGAAAAAAACTAAATAAAGTACATTTATTCTATCGCATAATTATTTTTCATAATAGCACTAGTAAATCTAATATTAGCAATAATAAAATAACTAAAAATATTACCTCTAATTATTAAATACAAGAACTCACATCATCATACCCTATTCATGTAAGCTATAGTTTTGTCATTCTTTACTCATTTAGGCTGTGGCTTTTTAAAATATTTATTCATAAATTAATATTAATATAAAAATGATTTATGATATTGTTGCTGCTCATACTTAACCATTTTGCGATAGCCTTATTGCTAAAAAAAATTGTTAAAGAGTATAAAAAGAATAATTTATTTCCTTCTAATCTATGGTCAATTATAAAATCACAATATTTCCTTAATCAAACGTTAAAGAATCCTTAAAAATATTTTTCACTTCCTCTTTCTCATCCTCATTTAACGTACCTAGATTTTTTCTAATCTCCTTCGATAACTTTTCCATTCTTTCAGGGCCTATTATTTTCATAAGTTTTTCTTCTGATGTTGTACCTTCCCATGTATTGAATAAGTTATAGACATCATCTTTGGTATTAGGACTTAGATCTTCCAGGGAATTATCAATAAGCTTTTTGTAATTTCTTCCAAAATCTTTGGGCCTAAATACTGCTCCCATAATACTTTATAGTTATTTTAAATTATAAGTTTATTGTCTATAGGGAGCTAATTTCGAAAAAAATCTAGAACACAAAGTAAAAAAATCTATGTATCTACTTTATTAACTACTCTATTTCTATGTATATATATTGGTATCAGGTAAGTATTTTAATAAAGGAGTAAAGGCATTAGATGAACCTGACTTAGGACATGTAGTAAGAGAAACTCCTGATAAGATAATAGTATTTGGTGGCAACAATAAAAGATATGACATACCTATTTCAGAAATTCAACAGGTTGGTGCTAATGTACTTATCGGACGTAACTTGTCCGAGATTGCGAGTAAATTTAGCGTTAATCGAAATGATCCCCTTCCAACAAGCAGAAAAGATCCTTGGCAATCAGATAATCAAACGGACCTGGGCACTTATGAAGGCAGGTATCCCAACTCATTATTTAATAAAGGAGTAAGAACAGAAAATGAGGATGATCTAGGTTTTGTAGCAAAAGAAACTCCTGATAAGATAATAGTATTCGGATATTCTAATGACCGATACGATATACCCAAATCTGAGATAATAGCAGTTGGGATGAATGTGATAATTGGAAAAAATTTTCCAGAATTATCAAAATATAAAGTAGATAGGAATGCACCATTACCAACTGGAGAGCCAATAGAAAAAATAGATGAAGAAGCTTATCCTGAATATTATCATGGCCCTAGAGATGATGACAAAAATAAGCAAACCTAATGAAACCAAAATAATAAGATATACATATTTTACCAATTGGTATTATTGATGGAAGAATAATAGATTATTACTTTAAAATCGTGAAAAAGAAACTATGAGTAGTATTATGTTGGTATACTAATTGTATAAAATGTAATATAATACTAGTCAATATATTAAACGATCTGACGGCTTTCAATCCAGAAGAGGTTATAAAGAAAGAAACAAGAGGCTTATACAATCCTTTTCCAAGACGAGTTTAAGAATTGTCCTAATTACATCGAACTAAAAAAAAGTAGTATTAATAATCTTTCATATTTGTATAATGGATGATTCTTTTAACCCTGCTGATCTATATCGGTAATATATTAGTTGAAAGCAGTGTCATTCAACTGGAGGGGAAAAAATATGATATATCTATTCTTTATACATTTTAAGGACTTGGTACCAAATTCACATAATCCTTCATTTTTCCTCTATCAAAATAAGAACAATTGCATAATAGGAGTATTCAAAAGTACTAATTTTTATTCTATCGAAATCCTCGACTCTACCATTCTTATTATATTTTTTTTCATCAGTTTCTATTTGCTTGTCTAATACTTCCATTATCGATACATCAAAGATATTTCCTACACTATATTGTTTTGTAAATTCATTTATTTTATCCAATAATTCAGGAACAGTTTTTCCATAGAAATAAAATCTTTTATGATATTGTTTCACTTTATTTTAATAGATGTTTGTATATATATAGCATTAAATACCATATCTAAATTTTTACAACTCAAAATTAAATTATAAAAAGTCATAACCTTATACTAATTAGGGATAAATCCAAATATTATAAGAAAATGGCGATGATGATGGCGTGAAATCTATAGATTGTCTATAAGATGGCATAATAATCGGATATTCTAGTCTTTAATCGTGAATTAAAATAATATGCATAATCAGTTTACTATTTTTATTTATAATTAAATATATAGCTTTGAGGTATCCAGTAGTGAGATGGGCGAAATAGGATAACAGTTTACCAGGGTGAAAAATATGCTCATAAATGGGTACCTAGAGAAAAAGGTGACTATACCAAAGTATGTCCAAAATGTAAATCACTGTACTGGGATAAACCTAGAAAAATTGAAATGAAACATTTTACGTTTCGAGGAGAAAAAGAAATTATAATTAAAGTTATTATTTAATAGTAACTATGGATTGTAATGAAGTTTTGATAAAATCATAACGGAAAAAATTTCCTTTAATTAAAAAAGTAAAATAGATATTTTAATCAGGTGAACTAAATTTTTTTTTAAAATATTTTAGTCTATTTGTTAATTTCACCTCAAAATAATTTTTTGAAAATTTAAGATTGTTTATTTAAAAAATATTTATTTTTATATCAAATATTTCATGCAATTGATTTACTAAGTTTGATTTATTATCAATTTCATTCTCTTGTTTCTATAAGGACATATTTTTTTCTATCTAATAAGAACTAATCCATGTGTCTAATTGTTAAGGAAAAAACTTTATAAAAATATTAAAAACTTTTATTTTAACTGCTGCTTCATATTTATATACTATAAAGGATTTATTTTATATAACTATAGTGTATGGTAATGATCCTTTTAATCAGCTGTATGTATTTAGACTATTAGATGGATTGATTATTTTCTTTGGTTTTCTCATTCTTATTAGATATCAAGACTAATAATTTATAATTTGAATAAAAAATATACCAACCTTTTTATACACTGATTTTTCTATTCTCCACCTAGCATGAGATAGTTTCCACACCTTAAGTCAAACCTTATTTGTCTATGACAATAGAAAAATTGGAAGTAAATGTTAATTACAGACTAATTATATTATAAAATATATCAACACCTATTTGTTAATTTAGTATCATATTTATCATTATAAATAGTGGATAATATATTTAATTAATTAATGATTCTATTTACTTTAATTGTTAGCTAATTAATAGAATTTTTATACCTTTCTTTTTAAGATCTAAAACTTAAAAAATACTAATTAGAAAAAAAATTGGAATTTTTTTATAGCATTTACTTATATATTAATATAAATTTTATTTATTAATAAGTAGATGCATATCAATATTATGGGCTTCAGATGGTTAATGAATAATTCTGGAGACAAAAGTTTTGTTCCATTATTCGGTAATACTTTCTTATTTATAGGATTAATTATATTGATATCATGTTCGGTATTATCTTTTAACAATCATTTTGTATTAAATGCTCAAGCAAGAAGTGGCGATGATAATTGTAGTTCCAAGGATTCGAACATTATAGTAGGAACGCGGCCGATTACCCTGGGGACCAAATGTAATGATGTAATTGTTGCATGCCCAACAACGGTAAGTGCAACTGGTTTAGGCTCAGCATGCGGAAATGGTGATATCGTTAGAGGTTTTGAGAAAAATGATGTTATTCAAGGGTCTGTAGGTAATGATGAACTTTATGGAGATGAAGGGAATGATAAAATTTTGGGGTCCCAAGGGAGTGATAAAATTTACGGTGGACCAGATACTGATATTATTCAGGCTGGTGAGGGAGCTGACTTACTAGTAGGAGGAAATGGAAATGACGAGCTTTATGGAGGGGTAGGTGACGATGTTTCAATAGGAGGAAAGGGAGTAAACTTTTTTGATTGTGGTGATGGAAGTGATATTCTAGTAGATTTTGATCCCGATAAAGGTGATACTCAATCAGGTAATTGTGAAGTAATCCTAAACAATCATGGTGATATGAATATCTTTACTCAATCAAATAAAATTAAATCTCAGCTGGAGGCATTTGGCATTGGATCCGCAAAGGATGAAATTAATATTAACGATTTGGGAAAAACCATTGATAATTGATCACTAATACAAATTTAATAATAAAATTCATTAATCTTAATATGATTAAATTCGTCATATAATTTCCAATTTCAATGAAAATATTACTCTCTAAATGCCAGTCATTTTTGTATTCTTCTAACAGCACAAAAACAATTCACATTTTTTCATCTATATTACTATAAATGGATTTAATACTACAACTAAATGCTTTTCACCTGAATCCCGCAATACAATAAATTTTATTATTTAATAAAAAAATATTTGTTAATAATCTTATTCTCTTTTTAATGCCTCTATTGGAAGCAAATGTGAGGCTTTAAAGGCTGGAAACAGCCCTGCTAAAAGACTCAATCCTACAGTAATCAGCCATACTCTTGCCATATCAGTTATTAAGAATACGGGAACAGAGTTATTTCCATCGCTACTACTACTGAATCCTGTATTGAGAATATATCCTAGAATTACACCAGTTCCCAAACCAGAGGTTGCACCCAAAACACCAATCAGTATTGCCTCTACTAAAAAAAGAGTTAAAATTTCAAAATTTCGTGCTCCTATAGCTTTCAAAGTTCCTATTTCCCTAGTCCTTTCTATTACGGAAGTATAGAGGGTTGTAATTATTCCAACAGCACCTACTATTAATGATACAATTGCGATACTTAAAAGAAAAGAACTCATTCCACTAGTAAACTCTTTAATTGTTTGAATAAGAGCTTTTACTGTAGTAATACCTATATCGTTACCATAAAGTTTTCTTATTTCAGTCTCAATACTATCTATATTATCAGGAGATAGCGCCACTACTATTAACGCGTCAAATTTTCCAGATTTATGAAGAAGTGTGTTGCCTATTTGTTCATTAATGATTACAGCTTTGTCAATGTTTGGATTTCCCGATTGCTTTATTATTGCTCTAATAACAAAACTTTTTGTTTCAATTTCTCTGTTCCCTGTTATTGGATTTACGAAAGAATACAAAACTTGTACAGTTTGTCCCAATGATAAAAAAGCTGTAGATTCTCCAGGAGGAAAGGCTACATCGCTGGAAACTATCATTCCTGAAGGATCATTGGATCTAACCACTGAACCGTCTTCATATTCTAAAGTCGGAGCAATAATGCGTAGTTTTTGTGGATTTAATGAAAATATCGCAAAATCTTTTGACTCACCTTTTGATTCAATACTTACTTGAGATTGATACGAAGGTATAACTTCTTTTACTAATGGAAGTGAACTTAATCTCTTTTCTACTGCCGAATTCAGGGTAATTTTTGCAACAGGAGGAGGCGCTGCATTATTACCCCCACCAGGACCAGTTGCTTCATTTTGTGTTTGGGGTGCTGGATTTATAAACATAATATTACCTGCAAGATTACTTGTTTGTTTATTAAAAAATTCAGTAAAGCCAGCACCCATTCCACTAACGGCGATCATAAGACTGCTACCCACCATTACCATTACAATTGTCAGTATAGATTTTGTTTTTCTCTCCTTGATAGCATCAAGAGATAAGAGTATTGTTTCTTTAAAATCCATTTCGAATTTCTTTATCCTTTATTCATTTTTATAAAATGTAAAAACATCGTAACAACATTTATTTTTATTAATTGCTTTTTAGCCTCTTTCATCTTTATCATCACCTAAAAAATCCTCTATATCATTATCTTGATATTTCAAAGATTTATATAATTTTGATTTTTTGTTGTTTCTCTTTTTGATAGTAAATATAACAAATATTATTGCAATAACGATCAGAATGGATAAAATAAAAATAACAATTGGAGTAGTTATAAAATTAGATATACTAAAACCTAAAATATTACTACTATTATTATTGCCAATTGGATTAGTCTGATCCATTATTACAGGTTGATAATAAACTGTTTCGTTTAAAACCAAATTATGTTCTGTTCGCAAAGCGTCTTTATAATTTATTTTTAAGTTTGTCATATATTTGCCGTTTTCTGTATCTGCTTTGATATCAATGGGAATACTAAAAGGTAACGGTGAGTTCTCCGTAAGGTCTCCTAGATATTGAGGTGATGGTAAACTTTGCAAAGGTAGTTGTTGAGTGATCAATTCTCCATTCTGAGAAGAATTTGAAGTAAGTTTAGATGACACTTTATTATTATTGATGATTTCTATAGTAGTAAAAAGTGCTACTGTATTCCCCTCATTTAACAAATTTCCAACTAAATTTAATACCCCTCCTATATTTTCAAGAGATACTTCATATGTTCTTATTGTTATCTGTCCTTGTATGTAAGCTCCTATAGCAAGGGAATCTTTTTTAGATTTTCCTCCTGAAATATATTCAGCATCTAATGTAAATGAAATAGGTTTACTTATTACATCCTCTGATGAAAAGATCTGGGTAAATAATTGTCTTTTTGAGAATGGTTCTATGGAATTTAATGTCCATCTTGTGTCCCCAAGAAGTTCAACAGAGTCTGATTCAGATTTAAGGGAAAAAACAACATTTTTCAGTTCTTCATTTCCATTATTGGAAACAATTATTTTTATACTTTCAATCATTCCAGCGCGGAGCATGAGTGTATTTATTTTTGTTGGATTCGAAGATATTGTATCAGTATTATTATTATTATTATTATTAGTATTAATAGGATCTAAAACATTTCTAGCTTCATCTATACTCAAAACCGATTCTGGAGGATTAGGAGATATAATTAATCCTACAGATGTTTCCAAATTTTTTTGATTGCCATAAGGATCATTATAATTTATCTTTAATTTCATAGTTTGGATAGTTCCACCAGTAGAATAACCAGGGTATATGATCGGAGTAATTAATGCAGTATTATTCGCTAAAATTTTTCCTATATTAAATGTCATAGCTTGAATGTCAATGGGTCTACCATACGATTCGTTTTGTGATGTTTGTTTTGTTAAAATATTTTTAGTAGTGTTAGTAGAATTATTTGAGATACTATAGTTACTACTATCAAGTTCATTATTATTATTATTATTATTATTATTATTATTAGGTTCTGAATTATTATTAAGTATAGGATTGTGAATAATGCTATTCTCATTATTTTTATAGTCTTTATTTCCTATTGTTGTAGTTCCTCCCGAAATATTGGTAATAGTAACAATTACTCCATTTGCATCTGCAGATCCTTTGTTATATAATAAAATGGGTAAATAATTAGGTGTATTAGTAATTAAATTTTGTTTCTGTATTATAAAATCTAGAATTACTTTGCCTGGTACTCGGAATGGTACTGTTATATTTGACACAATCTGTCCGGTCTCTAGAACTTTTGAATAAGTTATTTGCATAGATCCGTAATAAGGACCAACCTTTGTGTCATTCAAGACGCTAAAAGTAAAATAGAGGGGAAAACTCTCTCCAGGCTTTACAATTGAATTATAGCTTGCAACAGAAACGTTTTCTGATTTTACATTATTTTCTCCTCTTATAGCTTTGAATCCTTTTGGGAGTGTTAAATCTCCAGTTATTCCAGTAATTTCTGATCTTCCAGTATTGACCAATATAACTGCAAGAGTCGATGGACCTTCTCCCGGGCCAACCTCCACCTTTATGGGATTGCTCTCTCCTTGAGATTGAGAAGATGATGATGTTATAGGTTTATTTGTCCAGTATGCTTCTAGAAATGAAGGACTTTTATCATCTAATGGTTCAATTTGACCATAGCCACTACCGACGATTAAAAAAATGGGATTTATAAAAATTACCAAAATGAATAACAAAAAAAATATAGAAGAACATAGAATGAAAAAAGTAAGTGTCATAATCTTATTGTCTTCATTTCATCTACTCTCAAATATCTAATATTAAGGTTTTTTCGGTGTTTCTTTGTATCTTTAACAATTTTGATTAACATTTAATTAATAATTTCCTTTTCTATTTTTCCATCTCTTATAAAAATAGTCTTATCAGTTTCTACTGCTAGCTCTTGATTATGAGTGACGATAATAATTGTCTTTTTATATTTTTTCGTAAGCATTTTAAGTAAATTAAAAACTTCCTTACCAGTTTTGCTATCCAAGTTTCCAGTTGGTTCATCGGCTAAAACTATTGTGGGATCATTAATTAAAGCACGTGCAATAGCCACTCTTTGTTGTTGCCCACCGCTAAGGTTCATCGGTTTGTATTCTGCCTTATCTTTTATTTCTAATAGTTCGAGTAACTTTTGTGAACGGTAATGGCGCAAGCTTCTTTTCATACCCATAATTATAGCAGGTATTTCAATATTCTTTCTAACACTAGTTCTATTAATCAAGTTAAAAGATTGAAAAATAAAGCCTATCAAGTTATTTCGCAGTTGTGCTATTTCCGATTCATTAAGAGATAGGATATTAAATCCATTTATAATAACTTCTCCTGAAGTTGGTTTATCTAATACACCTATAATATTAAGTAACGTAGATTTGCCACTTCCAGATGGTCCGGCAATTGATATAAAGTCTCCTCTGTTTATTTTGAAATTAATATCTTCAAGGACTACAGATTCTCCTGCAGGTGATTCAAATATTTTGGTTATATTTTTTAATTCCATTACAACCAGATTGCCATTTTTTTCATAATTCTTTTTATTATTCAAATTTAATTCATTTTTTAGAAAGATAAGAGTAATTAGTTACTTGATAAAGTATATTATTAGTAGTTTCTGATGATTTGGTATTATAATTATAACTTTTTATTGTGTCTCTATTCTTTTTCTCATACTGGTTATAACTATCACAACTAATTTGGTATAAATAAAATAGACAAATTAAAAAATATTTCAGAAGGTTGCAAAAATTAAGCATATATTATTAAATTTGTTCTCTACACATCTCAATTAATTATTTTGAATCTCTTCGCAGTTTCCTGCAGTATCATCACTTTCATTTAAACTAAAATCAATTATCACATCAACCCCATCTCCACAATCAAAATAATCTGCGCCTTCTAGCCCAGAAAGGATATCATCACCAATGTCTCCATACAATTTATCATTTCCGATACCTCCTATTAAATAATCGTCATCAACTCCTCCAGCTAGGACATCATCATTTTCTTCTCCATGTAAAAGATCACTACCACTTCCCCCTTGAACTATATCGTCTCCAGCATCACCGTATAGCTGATCTGTTTCTTCATTTCCTTGTATTTTATCATTACCGCTTAAGCCATGAACAGTATCCGAACCAGATAATGCAACTATGATATCATCATTTGGAGTACCTGTTATTCGATCATTACCAAAGGAACCAATAATCAAATTATCATCTAACGGTTGGTTTTGTTGTTGTAAGGGTTGTTGTTGTAATGGTTGTTGTTGTAATGGTTGGTTTTGTTGTATATTTAATGATCCATTTTGGTCCAATATTGATGCTTCTATTTCATGAAAAATTAGAATTTGAAATGTGTTATTATACGTCAATATACTAATAATGAATAGAACACAAATACCAATTATTGTTGGAGGAGTTTGTATAAAAAAAGGCATTTATAATAATAGATTATTTTTCCTTATTAATATTGTACTGTTAAATTTTATTCATAGATTCGAATTAGATTCGATAGTTTTATTTTTATATCATAATTATATGTAATATGTATTATTGTTGAACCAAGTTTCATTTATTAATTTGTTCTTTCAAGCTCTAGATTTTAATTACAGGATATAGATATAATAAAATAAGTTATAGAAATGCTTCAAGCTATTAGGAACTCTAAACGTTAAAAGCTAAAAAATTCTTAAGTAAATGACAATTGGAATCCCAAAAAAATATATAGGATCATCAAAATTTATCAAAGAATATTATCCCTAGTACGAATGTTGTTTTTTATGTTTTTCTTTTTTTATCTTGGAAAAGATGAAGATGTAAAGAATTAAGATATCTTCTATACTATCCATTTTCCAGTAAAATTTGTAAAGAAAAGTCGAAAGAATAAACCATACAATATTATTCAAGAAAATAGCAATAAAAACTCCTAAGAAATAAATTAAAATTATACCAGTACTCGTACCACCCACAACTAATGGCACTATTCTTTTTAATATAGATTTTAATAAGACATCCACGAATCTTTTACATTGTTATTATCACAACATATTTTATTAGAATCAATACAATTGGCATTTAGAACATGACTCTATTCATATAAATAAAAAATAAGTATCTAGAAAAGATTTTTTATGATTGAGAATAGTTCATTTTCATTATTACTATTACAAAATTATAAATTACATATCATGATTTTATTTTCTATGAGCACTGACAATGATAATTTAAATTCTGATGGTAATGAAATTATAAGTCCTGATGGAAGTGTATCACCAGAAGTAGAAGATGATTCAGAACGTATATCTGAAAAGTCTTCAAATTATTCTCTATCTAAAAATAATATTCCTTCATTTAAAAGGATATTAGTTGCTGATGACGGTAAAGATGAATCTGATCGAGCACTTTTGTATGCAGTCTCTTTATCCAATTCTACAGGTGCAGAATTACTCATTTTACGTATATTAGAAGATGTTGATAAATTTGACAATGTAACTGTAGAAGGTTCGCATGAATCATCAAAAATGGATAATCAGAACTTTGATAGACATATAAAAGGAGATATAATAGATGCTATGGAAGAAAAAATTAAGAAATGTGAAGCAGCCGGACTTAACAATAAAATTTCTTATAAATTTAGAGCGGGTAAAGCAGATGATGAAATAGTGAAAGAAATTAAAGAGAATAACTTTGATTTATTGGTTTTAACAACATCTCATATTGATTCATGGATAAGGTCATTATTCAGTGATGCTAGAAAAATAATAAGCAATATAAATATACCTGTATTAATCATACAATAAACTTAAACATAATCTTTGGCAATAATTAAAACAATACTATTTTAGACCAAAATATAGGAATTAAGTGTAACTTATAAGATTGTATTAATACAATCATATATATCTTAAATAAAATGAAAAGCTCATAAAACAAGTAAAATCAATTATTTTGTTCTAGTTCATCATAATCAAACTTTAACAAATTTGTGAATGGATTAAATTATCAGAATAGTCTAGCTTCATTTTTGGTTTTTAGATTGTCTAGAATATCAATCTCACCTCCGTATACAAATTTGTAATTTATCGGATTCGTTAGTCAAAGTAATACTCAATTCTTATAGCTCAGCCATACTTATTAAACCTGGGAACTCGAGACAATAAAATCAATTCACAATATCATTTTATAATATTATCACTCATTTTCATCCATAGATGCTACTAATAAAAGAATATTGTGATTAAGAATCTTTTTGATTTAGGTGAACATTAGAGATATTACATATAAAGCGAGTAAAAAATTTAATACAATTAGACTAATTAGTATAAATAAGAATATATTCTTTTTCATCTTCCTTCTTTATACGGTCTTGTCGTATGATATAAAGTTGCTTATTTTATTTCGAAAATGCAATTGTAAATTCATCATCAATATAACCCATTGATTAGTGTAATACATTCAATAAAGTTGTGAAATTAGTTCTAATTAAAAGTGTCCCAATACAAATCAATGATAGTCGGGTTTATATATCCTAATTTTGATATTTCAGAATTATATGAGTTAGATTAATTACTATAGTTAAATTACAACTTTTAGATTTAATAATAAATCTAATATTTCAATGGTTATTGATAAAAAAATATTACCACAAGTCTCAAGGCAACTTTCGATTTGTCTCTTTCATGCTAGGTTTGGAATATTGGAATCTTTAAATTATAATAAATTTATTTTTATATTAGATTATTACAATGAGTGATGAAATAGTCATGATAAATTTTTTAACAACAATAGAAAATAATCAATCTATACCAGTACCAACAAGTAATCAAGAGTACATGTCTCAATTCATAGGTAAAAAAGTATTGATTACTGTTCGAAAAAGATATGTAAAAAAAGAGAATAGTGAAAAGTGTAAAATCTGAAGATGATGAATAATAGATTAAAAATAGTATACCCCTTCAATAATTTTTATTTCGAATAAGGGTACATAACCAACGGCACTGCTCCCTCCCTGACCTAAAAGTACTATATAATTAATTAGTCATCGAAGAAAATAAAATTTAGTATGAATTTCTCCTCATGGTATAAAAATTCAACACCCATCTTTACTGCTAAAGAAAGTAAATCAATTCTTCATGATTTTTTTGTATATGGAAAAGAAGGTCTAACTATAAATCCATATAATGGTTGTCACCATAGGTGCGGTTATTGTTATGCCACATATGAGTGGTCACCTGAATTTTATGATCATATATATGCAAAAATCAATGCTACCGATTTACTCTATAAACAGATACAATCTTGGAAAGGAAATATAATTAATCCTGTAATGATAGCCTCCGCAACTGATGCCTATCAGCCTGCAGAGTTAAAATATTCTCTTACTAGAAAATGTGTTGAAGTTCTACAAGAGTTTGAAATTCCATATTATATTTTTACAAAATCTAGCTTAATAGAGAGAGATTTAGAATTACACAATCGTTATTCCCATAATTGTTTTGTTGTATGGTCAATTACTACAAACAATGAGAAAATAAAAAGGATTGTTGAACCAGGTACACCTCCATCAAAATCAGTGTTTAAAGTAATAGAAAAATTCTGCAAATCCGGTATAAAATGTGTAGTTAACATTGATCCGATTCTTCCTCTTATAACAGATTCAACTGAAGATATTGCAAGTATAATTGAATCTGCAAAAGTGATGGGAGTGAATTATGTTAGTGGAGCAATTTTGAGATTAAGATACGATATATGGGAAAGGATGAAATATATTTTACAGTTATTAAAAATTGATGACTCTATAAAGTTTTATGAAAAAGTCTTTAACTTCAAAGATCCAATTAACTTTAAAAAAAATCTAAATGCTGAAAGAGAATACTCAGACCCAATAATGAGATTCTTAAAATCTGAGCTTGAAAAAAGAAATATAAAATTTGGATATCCTAAATTGAACATAAAGAAAATAACTTCCTCTTCATATTCCTTGAAGAATAAAAAAAATATAGTATCCTTAATGGATTTCATGAAATAAGTAATATTTGTACTAAAGTTTTGGATAAGCATATATTAACTATAAGTAAAAATTAGAAAAAATAAAATAATGTATTATAACCTCATTCAAATGTATGAAATTAGTAGCTGCTACTAGTTATATTTTTTTTCTATCTTTGTTATATATATCAGTAAATAATTCTGTAAATATTTTTCACGATGCATCTGGATTGTTTCATTCTGGAAAATCCCAAGACGATTTTAAGACATATGAAAATCCAAAATTAAAATTTAGCATACAATATCCTTCCACTTGGCAAAAAGAAGAACGTTTGAATGATTTCGTTACCTTTCTTGCTCCGATTGAAGATTCAAGTCATTATAAATCTCCAGCTGGGTTTGGAATATCTTCATTGAGTGTAAGTAATGTATCACTCAATACAATCGTAACTATCCATCTCAAAAATAATACAAATAACCTTAAAGATTTTCAGTTAATAGAATCCTCTGATACAATTCTTGCAGATAATCGCCCAGCAAAAAACATAATCTTTACTGCAATGGATGATGAAGAAAAAAAACAAGCACTCCAACTTATTACTAAAAATAATGATAAAGTGTATCTTATTACTTACAAAGCTTATATTGATCAATACGAACAATATTTGCCAATAATCCAAAAAATGCTTAATTCTTTAGTATTTTTCAAATAGTTATAACTTACTCTACCACTGCTAGCTGTGAGTGGATAATTATAATTTTATTATTAATTCACCGATTTTTTTTGGAATAGTAATATGAATAATATTAATATATATTGCTTAGTGAGAAATTATTTTTTTTATAAATAAAAGATGATGAATGGAAAATTAAATCTTTTTGAGATTTGAATATTATTCTGTATGTTCAGATATAGTGGTGTTTTGTACATCTTCTGTATGGGCATGCTCTCCTTTCATTACTTCATTAATACCGATTACAACTGATGAAGTTGGTGGAAATTCTATTTCATCTTCTGTAGGGTTCTTTAATGCAATATCTGTGATTGTTGTTACATTTCCTCCAGGTATTAAATCAACATGATATAGACATTGCTCGCCTGGAGTTGATAAAGCAGGTATATTTTCAAGAGTTGTTGCTGTCATGTTGGGTGCAGAACCTATTAACACCTGGATTGTAGAATTACTATCGGCTGTGCAAGGGACTTTTAAAGCAATATGTCCATTCATTATATGAGATGGAGTAGAATCATACAAATGTATAAAATCTGTTCCAGGAATAATAGCATCTTGTAACAGTATTGTGACAGAGTCTCTTACAGTAGAATTTTGATTGTATTCTTTTTCTTCTGATGAAGGAGCTTCTTTCGTTGCGTCGGCTTTTTCTTTTTGTTGAGTTTGATTGTCTTCTTGAGCAAAAGATGGAATATTATTAAAAATCCCGATTAGAATTGTTAGAGTTAAAATTACTATAGTACTATATTTTCTTATCATTAGCATCTATTTTCCTAGAGATTTTTTGTTATTATACTTTATAGTACATTCTTCGAATAATAATAATAATCGTAATAATCATCAGTTATTTGCCAATTTTATTTGATACAGATTAGAATTTTTAATTCAGATTAATATTCGTATCAAATAAAATAGATTTGAATAATATTTAAAATTATTTGAAATATTCTTTAAAGGTATAGTCCATATTTCCATCTAGTCTTTTCCATATCTAATAGAAAAGAGGTTAAAATATCTTCTAAAAACCTACAAATAACATCCCCTTTTTTTACAGAAGCGTTGTTGGGGGATCCAGTTGCACCAGTTTTGGTAAGTTCATCCATTGTCCAAAATATTCTTATGTGCTTTGGGAGATTAGGTATAGTATCCTCAGGTATATTATTTTTATTTACCAAATCTGGCCTAATTGTCATCATTGCTGAAGTTTCGGCTTCACCTCCATGACCCAACCCATCCCATACATTAAAAGTCTCTGGGGAAATTTTACCAATCAATTCCCACCAAGATTCCAAACATGCTATAGTAATATTTGGATATCTATCTTTAGTATTTCTAGCGGCAATCTCGATTGGAGCTATATTTCCATCATGGCCATTAATGATTAAAATCTTATGTACTCCGTTGTTATATACACTATCTAGTAAATTTTCAATTAGAGATATAAGGGTATTTGTTCCTATAGTTATAGTCATATAAAATTTTTTATGATGGCTACTTACGCCATACGGAATGGGTGGAAGGATTATTAAATTTTCAATTTTGCTAGCTACTCTTTTTGCCAATTCTAAAGGAAAAATGAAATCGGATCCAAATGGTAAATGATCTCCGTGGTTTTCACATGATCCAAAGATTAATAATGCAACAGTTTTGTCATTTACTTTTTTTTTGATTTGAAGAGCATTCATGTCTTCAATTAAAAATAGGTCATTCTCTTTCATATTCATCCTAAGTTATTCAAATATTTTTTCTTATTGATTAATATCTATCTATAAAGGATATTATTTTTTAACAATGAGAATGTACACACACAGATTCAAAAAAAGTTAACAAATTACAATAAACAAAGACGTATAAGAATAAAGACATTCAGTATTTGCTCAAGATCTGTTATTTTTATAATCTATTATATTTTTACGCCTTACTATTCATCTTGAAATTCTCAAATTAGCTAAAATACTAGATTTTGTGATATACAAATTTTTTGATACGAAATAGTCCTAGTATCAAAGGTTTATGATCTGATATATAGATTATCAAGAAGGTTAAATAGTATGATTAGCATACTATATAGACGGAAATTAAACTATCTAGAATAAATGGATTTATATAGATATTCATTGTAAGCGATCATCAAGAAATATACATAACTAAAATTCATATTTAATGGTGAACCATAAGTTGATTTTACAAAAATCTGTAGAAAAACTCTACAATAGAATGACATTATTAATTATAGCAGTTACCTTGGTGACTTTAATTACAATTAATTATAGCATGGAAGATTCCCTAGCAACCGAAAATATTACCAATAAAACACAGACTCTTTCTGAATTATTCAAAAATGTAGAAAAATCGGTGGTGCAAGTTTCAAGTGATGATGAAACTACTGAATTGTTAGGTAGTAGATTAGGTTCAGGATTTATATATGATACAAATGGACACGTTATTACCAACAATCATGTAACAGCAGGAGGTAAAGACCTTCATATTACATTTTCTGACGGAACAATTTATACAGGTAAAGTAGTAGGGTCAGATCCGCATAGTGACCTTGCCCTTCTTTTAATAGATGATGTTCCGAAGGAAAAACTATTTCCATTAACATTGGGTAATTCATCTAATCTGATAGTTGGAGAAACTGTGGCTGCGGTTGGTAATCCTTTTGGTTTATCTGGTTCACTTACAGAGGGTATTATTAGTGGGCTAGGTAGATTGCTTCCATCAACACCAGAAAATATTTTCGGAACTGATAATCGAGTTGCATCATTTTCTATACCTGATATAATACAAACAGATGCCGCTATCAATCCAGGTAACTCTGGAGGTCCTTTATTAAATCTGAAAGGAGAGGTAATTGGCATTAATTCTGCTATCTTTTCCAATACTGGTGTATATGCAGGAGTGGGATTTGCAATTCCATCGAACACATTAAAAAAGGTAATACCAGAGTTAATGAAAAATGGTTCTTATCCGCATCCTTGGCTTGGGATAACAGGAGTAGATGTAACGCCTGATATTGCAAAGAAAATGAATCTAACAGAAGCACGTGGTTTTCTCGTAATTGACGTAAATTCCAATGGTCCCGCAGATAAAGCAGGAATACGAGGTGGAGATAAAATTGATACTATAGATGGAAGAGAAGTTGAACTTGGTGGTGACGTTATTATAGCAATAGATAAAAATCCTGTTAGAAAAATAGACGACATACTTTCTCATTTAGAAAGGGAAAAATCTGTGGGGAATAACGTTTCATTAACCATAATTAGAGATGGAATTGTTCAGGAAAAAACTACTGTATTACAAGCAAGACCAGATTCTGAAACTCTTATTAGTTCATCACAGCATCCATCATTAGGTATTACCGGAGTAGATGTAACGCCTGATATTGCAAAGAAAATGAATCTAACAGAAGCACGTGGTTTTCTCGTAATTGACGTAAATTCCAATGGTCCCGCAGATAAAGCAGGAATACGAGGTGGATACGTAGTTGAAATAATAAATAATACTCAATATAGATTAGGTGGAGATGTAATAGTTGGAATAGACAATAAAACTATCAATTCAGTTTCAGATATAACTGATTATTTGACAAATAAAAAAGCCGGTGATATTGTAAACCTAAAAATATTAAGAGAGAACGAAATGGTAAATGTTCCAGTTAATTTGGAAATTATTAAGCCATTAGATCAACAGGAAGAAGTTCTACCATTCAATCCTAAAGATTTTGGTGACGATCAAGGAAAATTTACTGAACAATTAAAGAAGGAGTGTATGATGAATTTTAACGAAAGTATCTGTAATTTTCTGTTTAGATAGACAGCAAATCCACTTTTCTTTTTTATACATTGTCGTAAATCCATCTTATTATTTTTAGAATAAGAATCTATGAACCAAATTTTAGTAATATTGTTAATGATAACAATATTATTATCCATTTATTTTATGACATTATCAAATGTTTATGGTAATGGTATACGAAATAATTTTGGTATTGATTATCTACCACCACTAAATTTAGATGATACACCTTTAAGTTTATATGTTGAATTTAAACCTTCTATGACTAAATCAAATATTAATGAAAAAAAATCTTTGGTCTTTAAATTAATAGATATTGATAAAAATATAACATATATACCTGATTTTTATAACATTACAATATTAAAAAGCGAATTAAACGCCAAGAAAGTTAAGGAAAATGTATTTCTAAATGGATCTTTTATTTCAAAAAATGGAACCTTAATTCTCGAATTTGTTTCAAATGAGGGGAAGAATGTAAAAAATGAAAATCATTATGAAATTGGTAGAGATTTCAATGAGCAGCAAGCAATGAGTGCTAATGAAAATGGAATAATACTTATTGATAGACTTAAACTGGATAGTGGGATGTACAGATTAAAAGTAAATATTGCTTTATCTAACTATTCTGATTTAAATAAGAATTTAATTCTTAAATTTGACTCCTATCTCAGTTTAGGAAACATAGTCGAGTTTGTAATAGACAATAATCAAGCTAAAAAATTAACCATTTTGTCCTTTAATGATAAAATAGTAAATTATAATTATGATCAACAATCTAGAAAAATATCATTTGAAATTCCATTTAAATACAACATGACAAGAATTGAGGAGGGATTCATTTATCTTCATATGGAAATAAAAATTCCAGATACTTTTAAAGAGTTGTTTAATACAAAAGAGTATTTGTCTACAATTAATAATATTGACCATAACAAAATAAGCTCAACATCTGTGTCAGTAGATAGATTTTCTAATTCTTCTAATGTAATGGTACATTTTATTTTAGATAGTAATAGTCTTTTTAAACTAACTAAAGAACGACAGGAGAATACAAAGGAAGGATCAGAAATGACACTTCGGTTTTCTCTACAACCTAAAAATGCCACCTAATATATTATATAGAGACTGTAATAAACACAAAAGCATTTATAGATTTCTTGGACATGAGTAGGTTAATTTAATTGTCTTATAATAATAACAAATAGTGTTATAAAAATTATTATATAGTGTATGTATTTATTGATTAAATACTTACTCATTATAATAATTTGTTATAACATAAATAAAGAAATTTTATTTTATTTTATAGAATATGGTTTACCGTAGTGATCTTCGTAATATCCCCTTTCGTGTTGGTCTGAAAATTCTCCGTATATATCTTGAGTATAATGCATATCTGGGTTGAATACATTTTCTGGTGGATAATCTCGTACCGGTGGATAATCTCGTATCGGTCGATCATCTGGAGCAAACCTCTCTTCATATCCTGAAACATCGATCAAAGGGGCGGTGTTAAAGACCAAAAATGCTCCTAAAATTATCGAGGTTAATATAATCTGTGAATTTGTTCTATTCATTTCTTTGCGTACATCAGATGAAAACATTGTATATTAAGTGAATTCTAAGGCATTATATAATAAGTATTAATATTTTTGATACATAATGTTCTTAATTTACATTATTACTATTCAAGTACTATATAATTAATATATATTCTCATTCAAGTTTCCTTATATAAAATTTATATTAAATATGACTTAGATTTTATGAAAGCGATGAATATAATAATGGAAAAGAAATGTCATATCGGAAACTTGTATTAGAATGACCTCCATCAAATTCTTCATAATGATGTTCAAGATTCATATTTTCAAGTTTTTGGTGAAGTATCCTAGCTCCAATGTGAAGGTTGAATTCATCCTTGTTCCCGCAATCAAGGTACAAAAGCCTTATTTTTTTTAGATTATTTTGATAGTGGCTTATCATTTGTATGGGATCCCATTTCTTCCACATTTTCCACGTCGCCTCATTTAGTTCCCCAGTTTCAACATCAAAAGGAATTTTAACACCTAATTGTGATCCTGGGTCTGGAGAGTAATGTGCTGCCATACATAAAATGTTTAAGGCAATAAAATCATTTTTTTGTTTTTTATTGGGTTTATTCCAAAATTGATTAAACCAGTTTTCGATTCCTCCGGTTTGCTTAAAACTTTGATAAGCATTTGGAAAATCGGGTAAATAACAATATTCAAATGCTGCATCTCCAGAATGGCAAGCAATCGCCTTGAATAATTCAGGGTAACGCATTCCTAAAACAAGTGAACCATATCCACCTGAAGATTTTCCCCATACACCAAAAGACGAAATATTGTAATTATTTTGGATGAATGGGATTATTTCATCAACAAGATAGTCTTCATATCTTCCTGTAGCGCTAGAATTTATAAACTGATTTCCTCCAAATTTTGTAAAACAATTTGGAATAACTAAAATCATAGAACCACAATTTTTTTCAGAAATTAATCTATTCATTCTTTGCTCAATGTTTTCACTAAAAGGATCTAAATTGAAAAAAGTTCTACCATTACCGCTAAATCCTGAAAGTCCAACAGCTGCTGGATATCCTTTAGATCGACTAGGTGAATAATCATGAGGAATATATACTATAATTTCTCTATTATAGGGATCCTTCAAAGGATTAGATTTTAATACTGAACTTTCAAAATTATGAATAATTACTTTTCCATCTGTAACAGTCATTGTTGATACTATAATTTGTCTTAATATATAATAACCAAATTAAATTAAATTAAATTAATTATAGTCAATTGGAAAATAAAGTAAAGCTAGGTTAAGTTAAATTTTAATGGTAGGTATAATCTCTTATACTTCCATATAATCTATATATCCCACCTGTAGTACTAGATATATAATTCCATACTTCCGTATGTATAGGAAATTCTTTAAATCTTTCTTTTAGATTCTGGTCAACAGAATCATATACCATTTGTCCCATCACAATCTGATCAGATTCAGCAAGTGCTGTCATTTTAACTGCAATACTTATTGTATATCCTATAATATCTATAATAGGTTTTTTTGTTAATATGTTTTCAGTGCCATGTTTTAAGACACTCGTTTCCCATCCATATTGAACGACGACATTTTCTCCGACATCAACTCCTATCCTGACATGAATTTCAGGATAATCATATTGACTCAAAATAGGATTAATTCCATGTCTAATTACAGAGACCATTGAGAGCGCACAATTAACTGCATTAATACAAGGGAGTTTATCATCATTTTTTTCAGAAGATTTAACTAAAAAAAATCCTAAAACCGCGTCCCCCACAAATTTTAATATGTACCCACCATATGAGGTTATCAAAATAGATACCTCTTGAGTGAAAGCTCGTATGATATCTGCTAATCGGTTCGCGGGAAGGCTCATACAAAGCTTTGTAAATCCCACTAAATCCACATGTATAATAACTAGTCTTGTTTTAGATTCAAGTAAATTTTCTAAAATTTGTCTAGAATCTTCTGTTGAAATATGAAACTCCTTTGCTTGTAATGCCGACCATGTTCTTGCTTGAGCATTCTTAATTAATTCATCAATATCTACTATAGCATTAAGATAAAATTCTGATAAAGAAGGCGCACTGTAATTTTTTTCACCTGAGTTTTTTTGTTCTTCCCTACTTACTATATTTTGGACCTCTTGGACGTCTAAATCTGTTTGAAATGCAATTACTTCAACTGGAATTCCTGATTTGTAAAGATTCAAAACGGTCTGTTTTTGTTCAATTGATATAACATATCACCTTTTATAATTTATAATAGGAGCCAGAACAAAATAACATATTATTGTATTCACACGGTAAATTAATTAATTAATTAATATATTTGATATGTTAATTTTATCATACCACCATCAGAATGGAAATCTAAATAATTCTTTCTGGTCAATTGAGCCCCACGCTCCCATTCCTTTTCCTTCACTATCAGTCCCTACAATCTCACTTACTATTACTTCTTTAGCTGCCATAGGAGGCCATGTCATAGCTACATATTCTCCAATTTCTCCAGCTTTTTCTAAGGACGCCATCGCAATTTTCTCTTCATTTAATTGTTTTTCTATTAACATACTTTTCACTTTGTCATAATTTTGTCTATTTCCATGAACAATCACATAGATTTTTTTATTAGGATTTATTGCTGTCATGATTTCCCTACATAAATAATATATAAAAGCTTACCTTTTCTACAAAGGCTATTCCATAGTTTAATATCTAGAGGACTTAGTTTTTTTATTTATATTTTCTAAAATGAATTTTAAAATAAGTAAAGAATTTCTTATTTTTGTATAGTATTGTGCAAAATATCCGAGGGCTATTGTCGCAATCCCAGCAATTACGAATCTAATTCCTATTATTTCAAAACCTTCCCCATATTTAATACCTTGACCTAAAAAAAATAAAAATATTCCAAAAGTTGATATAATTATACCAGAAACTAGTAAGGGTAAAAACAACGAATGAAACCTTTTTTCAATCATTTCAATATGCATTGATATAAACTCAACAAATTTATAAACAATTTTATTGATTATTTATTATTTTTTTGCTATTGGAAAGCTTGAATATAGCTGTTCTTGGGAGTAATGAATTCCTTCATGAGTTTGGAAAACGAGGTACTACATCTGATATAGTGATTTATGACAGAAAATTAAATGATCGAATATTTACTTTTATCGCTCCAATTTCTTTTCCAGATAAAATCCAGACGCTACCTCAAGTCTTGAATATGACCGATTTTGTAGTTTTAAATATTACACAATTGGACAAATATCTTGCAGAACAAATAATAGCTATAAATAGCTTAGATATTAGAAATGGTTTTTTGCTCCATTCTTATGATATAGACGAAGAAAAACTTGATCAAATGATAAAAGGTACTACAATTGAAAATTTTAAAAAAATAGAAAGTCTGGACATTTTAAAAAATGAGATAAATAATCTTCACTCCAATTTAAGAGAAGGAGATCTTTTAATGCCAATTGATCATAGTTTTGACGTCAAAGGTGTGGGGACAGTTTTACTTGGGGGAATTAAACAAGGGAAAATTAAAGTATACGATAAACTAAGGATTTTGCCTTTAAACAAAGAGGTTTTGATTAAATCTATTCAAATGCATGATGACCCAGTCGATGAGTCTTCAAGTCCATCACGGGTAGGTTTAGCAGTTAAAGGAGTTATACCTAGAGAAATAGAAAGAGGGGATATTATTTGCTCAGGAGATAACATAAAGACAGCAGATACAGAAGTATTAGTAATAAATTATTCAAAAAATAAATATTATAAAGGCGATATTACAGACACACAAACATATTTACTTTCAGTGGGTTTACAAATAAAGCCAGTAAAAATTGCAATTAATAAATCTAAAATATTATTATCTTTAGAAAAACCGATCTGCTATTATGAAAAACAAAAATTTTTAATATTAAAACCAGATAGTAAAACCACAAGAATAATAGCTGAAGGATCATTCCCTTCCGTAAATGAATAAGTTTGATATTTAATTAAACCAAACCTATTATATTGAGTAATAGTTGTTTAATACTTCGGAATGTGACTTAAAGGTAGGTATATCGTAATTTATATTACTAACATCCTTTTTTTTAATAAATCGTCATTCTATTGAAATCTGTAATTTTTAATAGTTTCCAGATTAATGTAATTTTAAACTTTTTATATTGTTATTCATTTTAAAAGAATCTTTAAGGTTATTATTTTGAATGGATCTATCTCAATAATAATTGTGTCATGTTCTATCTTTTTGATTTCTTGAATCTCATTTTCCATAAAGTCTGTTAATTTTATATTTTTTATTTTTGCTGCAAGTTTTATTCTTGTTATTGTTTTTTTTCCTTCAGTTTCGTAAATTCGTAGAATTATTCCTTTTTTATCATCACTTAGCTTCAGTGTACTCAATAGCACATTACTGTCTGAGATTTCCAGGAAAGATTTTGAATCTTCTAATATCTTAACCTTATTTCCATTATTCTCTGCTAAATTATTATTCTTTCTGTCATTACTTTTCTTTATCTGTACTGGTATTAACGACATATTTATTTCCGATCCATGTTGATATATTAGATCTTCACTCCAATCGTTTTCATGAGGTAAGATTGAATATTTAAAAGTATAGGCTTTCACTTCAGCTGCATCAGGTGTAGGTATACATGGTCCCATTATACCGTCAGCAGATAATAATACTATACTACGTAGTAACGTAAGGTAAATTGATCCATCTCTGATTTCATGAGATGGCAAACCCTGATGAAGAAGACTAATTCCGACAGTTTTATTAGAATCATTTTTTATAGAATAATCAATCCATTCAAGTGAGGGAAAAACTCCTGAAGGTTTTTCAAACCATTTTCCATTGTTTTTTTGATGATAGAGATCGGTTTTTCTTTCTACAACACCAAACTGTGTCCCACACCAATAACTTTTCGCTTTCCCTTTAGTATCAAATCTTACTCTGAGTCGTGAGTGAGGATGTCTATTAAAAATATGAGTTATAAAGTCTATTCTATTTAAATTTTTATAAATTATTATTTCTTTTTCTATATCTATGAAATCATGTCTATACATCATCGGTTTAAACTTTTCAGTAAATCTATAGGGCCATCTTAAAGCAAAATATTTACTTTTAAACTTTATATGGGATTTGAGTTTTCTATGTATAACTTCATATTTTTCTGGTTTGAATATTCCATATTTAATTCCATCACCAGTTTCTGATTTAAATAATTTTAGATTTTCCCGATGATAATAAAGATCTCCTATCTCTTCATCTAATATTATTTCATTTCCTGTACAATAGTGTATTTTTTTATTATTTTTTATCGATTTAAAAACTGTAATAATTGCATTTTCTCTATTTACTTCAATTTCGTATCCTTTATTTTTAAAACTTGTATCATGAGCAATTATCGTATCGCCGTCTATTGTATCTGACTTTACTATTTCTAAAGTTTTGTATCCTAGTGGGGGAACGGAAATAATACATCCTATACTTATTTTTTTAATAGTATTATCTTGATATAATGAATAATCAAGGATTTCTATCTCTATAATCTGATCCCCACTTTTTAAGCAACTTAGACCTTTGATTTCACCTTCATTGAATTCTAAAATTATTTCTGTCCAGTTTGTAACTTGCCATGAAAGTGGATTAAAAATAAAAATATCATTCTCATAATTCGTCATTAATGAAATTTTTTTCAAATATTCAAAGATTGATCTTTGTATACTTTTTCTCTCATTTTCAAATATTTCCCTTACTTCATTGTATATTTCATCAACTCCTGTACCGGGTAAAACATCATGCATCGCAACAAATAGTATTTTCTTCCAATACTTGTGAAGCTGATCTGAAATATTTTCGTCATGTATATTAATTAACCAAGATAAAGCATCTAACCTTTCTAGGAGTAAAATACTATTCTCAAATTCTTTCATTCCTTGTTTTAGCCACATACGTGATGATGTACAATCAGGATAGACAGCAGAATACTTTCCAGAATACATCTCTCCTTTTCGTACTTTGAACTTGACGTTTTGTTTTTCTAAATTAGAAAAATATTGAAGCGGAGATGACATAATCATATTGTATTCATTTTTAGATTTAGTAACTCTTTTTCCATTTATTTTTTTATTCCATTGATTTATAACATCCACTAATTCAGGTTGTGGAGGAGTAGAGCCACTTCCCGATAACATTAATATTTGATTAGTTGAAGCATATTTTTTTAATTGTTTCAAGGATAGAGGTAACTGATCCAGAAAAAGTCCTGCACGATATCCTAGTGGCATCCAGTGAGTAAGAATTTGGGTCCCGTCAAGTCCTTCCCAAAAAAATTCTGATGGAGTAGAAATATTTATTCCTCTTCTAAAAAGGAAATATTTATAGCCAGAATTTCTTAAAATTTGAGGCCACTGTGCATTAAAACCAAATTCATCTGCCCCATATGAAACAACTATATCTTTATTTAATTTTTCTTTTACAAATCTTTTTCCTTCGATTATTTCTCGTATTAGTACCTCTCCATTTGGAACCATATTATCAGCCAACAAATACTGTCCTCCTGCTATCTCAATTTTATTCTCCTTTATAAGGTCACTTATATCTGCAAAAATATGAGGATAATCCTTTTCTATTTTTTCTAATAAAAAAGTTTGCTCTAGCATAAATTTATAATCAAATTTTTTAATAAGATTTATAGCTTGTTTTAGAATATATTCAATGTTTACAAAATAGTAATCTTCCTTGTTAAGAATCCATACTGCATCATAGTGCATATGGGGAACGATGTGAATAGTCGCATCCTTCATTTTCTCTACTCTTTGAGTATGTACTTTAATATTATTTCTTTCCATCCTGTCTGTCCAATTCCCATAACTCTGGTTAGATTATTTATTTTCATGGGTGTGTAATTATTTTGAATATTTCGTACTAGAAATGGTTTGTCAACATTTTCAAACATTGGAATATCATTAAGTGCATCCCCTATTCCTATAGACTCAATATGCTCTTTTTCAAATTTCATTGCATATAATTTCTTTAATATAGAAATTGCAGACCCTTTATCATGTAAAGAAGAAATTGTATTATACCTTGTTCCCTGTAAAATACGAAGACCTCTATGATTCAATATTTTTTTTAAATTATCTAGTTCATTGATATTAATTTCAAGCACGGTTTCGCTATATTCCCTTGACGCCATTAGTTTTGCATCATTTATTGTTATGCCTACCTTTTGAGCTAATTCTGGTAATGAAAGGTCATGTACAGCAATGAATTTAGTACTAGAGATTTCTCTTATTTCTTGAAGAGTTTCTATTATTCTATTGTATGATTTTCCTAATTCTATAACAAAATTTTTATCGGTACGGGTGATCGATAAACCTAATTCTTCAAGATCTATCGGAAAATAATTCTCCGGAATATAAATTGCCCCTCCGTTTTCGACTATAAATGGATCTTCGATCTCCAGATATTTTCTTATTTTTTCCTGTTCTACTCGAGTTTTGGAGGAACATAATACTAAAGGAATATGGTTTTTACGTAATCTTTGAACTATTTCTTTAATTTCTCCATATTCTTCGATATGATAAATTTCTCCTTCTTTTATTATATATGATTGGAGAAGTGTATTATCTATATCAGAAAAAATCAAATACCGCGACATTGTTTTACTTTACTTTTTTAAAAATATGAAATATTTTATACTTTAACGTAAGAAATTATATAAAAATTTTCTATATCATGGAAAGATTTGTTTTCCTGTATACCTGTCAATAATTATGATTGCTTTGGTTGGGCATGTTTGTGCCGCGTCTAATATAGATTCAAAATTGTCTCCAGTCTCTGATATTACTGCTGCCTTTGGATTAATAATTTTATTAGTTTCAATATGAAAAACATGTGGAGCTAAAATTTCACAACTCCCAAAAGCCATGCATAAAGAAGGTTCGACAATGATTTTAAACCTTGATTTTTCAGTAGGGATTTCTCTTCTTGCAGTAGCATTGGTGTTTTCCATACTCTCATTATAATTTCTTAATTCGGTATCTTTTTCTCGATAATAGTTTAAATTTAAAGTTTGAAATTCTGAGCATAAACGATCATATTCCATCCTCTTTTTCTTATCAGAAAGGACCTCGAAAGCAATATTAATTTTCTTTATAATTGCTGACTCAATTTCTTTTCCAGAATTCCTATCAGGATGATATCTTTTAACTAAAAGTCTGTATGACTTTTTGATATCTGTGAGTGTAGCATCTTTACTTACTCCTAAAATCCTATAGTATTCATGAATATCCAAGTAATAATACTAATAAACTCTAAATGGATATTTCTTTATTTGGATTGAAACTGCTTCAACTTTCCAGATGTATATTTTTTATATTAAAACTAGTTTAATATATTAGATTAGAGCTAATTTTAAGAAGCTCTTTATTTTCAAGGAAATAACAATTTTTTAATTTTTTTTCTTTTGCTAATCCGTATACAAATAATTGGATAAAGAAAATTGAGAAAAATAAAATTTCTATGTTAGTATTAAATGGTATTTCAACAAGAAATGAATAAAAGTTTTGCTTATTTAAAAGATAGTTTAACTTGTAATCTTTTTTATTGATATGTTGATTTTTGGACGAAAAAATAATCAATATGTCTGTATGTGTTAAACTAAATAATGGTGAATGACAAAAATTTTCAACAGAAAATGCAGATGATTTTAAACCTAAAACCTCATTTATCTTCAATGAGCCGTAACAAGAAATTGGAAATAAAGTTGAATTACCTAGAAAAAAAAAGGATGGGTCTTTATTTAAAGAAGAATATTTTTTAATTTTATCAATTATATAATTCGCAAATTGCTCGGCCTTATCATAAATTATTTTTGTATTATTCACCGTTTTTAATTTCTTTACTAAGGCTAATGCCGTCATTGTAGTTAATATAAAACCCAATGTTCCAGCAGTAGCCAAAGAGGGTTTTTGATAATCTAAATTAATTACTCGCGTACAATTTTTTGCAAGGGAGCTAGTAGGATTGGCTGTAATAGCTATTGTTTCTTTACAATATTTTTTAATTATTTTTGCCGCCAAAATATTTTCTTTTGTTGTTCCAGAAATAGAAATAAAGCATACTATTTTATTCTTACTTAAAGTCGGATTAATTATTATTTCAACAGGATCCATACATAAACACTTAAAATTAGATTCATAACTTGCTATTAAACCAGAGACAAAAGAATCGCCCGAACCTACAAAAAGAAATTCAGAAGGATTTTTATTTTTTTCAAGGGTACTAATTTTTAATTTCTCTATTTGATGTTCGATTTCTTTTTTCATTAAATCTATAGAATTCATATTAACAATCTATTCTAAGTGAGAGGAGACTCTTTAAATAAATATTATAATTGTATTATTCTTGTTATAGTAATTCTTCGAGATTTAATATTATTAATTAAGATTCAAACACAACTTTTTTCTTTCTGTGATCTAGAGATCGAAATGACAAACTAGTACTATTAATTTTAAAAGAAAATTTTGAGGTAGTCAATTTTAAATTGGGCATATCTATTCATTATCCTGAATGAATATTGGGTTTTCAGTCTTAATCATCGTAAAGAATTGAATATAAAGAGATCGATTTAAAATGATGTAATTATTATAACATAGGTGTATATGAATTTAAGAAATAAAGTTGCTATTGTAACTGGAGCCGGTGGCACAGTAGGTAGAGATATTACAAAATCTCTAATTTCTGAAGGTTGTAAAGTTGTTATAAATGGACGTGACGCTAAAAAACTAAATAGTCTTTCGAAAGAGATTGGAAATAAAAAGGACATCCTCGTTCTTCCAGGAGACATAACCAAGGAAGGCGATGTTTTAAATATGATAGAACAAATAACAAATAATTATAATAAGATTGACGTTTTAATAAATAATGCAGGAGTTATAAATGATCCTAAACCTTTTCATGAAACAACCCATGATGAATGGATGAGTCTTATCAATGTTCATGTTATCGGTACGCTTCAAATGACAAAGGCAGTCTTACCACTTATGGTGGAAAATAAGGATGGTTGTATTATTAATATTTCTTCTACTTTGGGAACAAGAGCAATTCCTGGAGTGCCATTGTCAATCTATGGACTTACCAAAGGAGGTATAATTTCATTTACCAAACATATTGCTGTCGAATATGGACCGTACGGGATTAGATGCAATTGTATAGTCCCCTCTACTATTCGAACTCCTTTTCTAGAACCTTTTATGAAAGATGAAAATGCAAAGAAAACTCTAGAATCATCATTTCCTCTGCGAAGAATAGGTGAACCCTCTGATATATCTAATGCTATTTTATTTCTTTGTTCTGAGAAATCCAAATGGTTATCAGGAGCGGAAATGAATATCGATGGAGGCATAACAGCAAAATAAATATTTATTTTGTATTAAGCCATTTGATGGTTAAAAATATTACAAGAAATATAATATCAAATATGTATTTTACTTCTTATGTTTTTAATCACCAGTAACTAAATAGCATTTCACATAAAACCAGATCATATTTCTTTTTTTGAATACTCTACAAAAATATTCCTAACTACTTCATAATGAAATAATACTTTTACTTATTATATTCCAATGCAATTTTCTATTGTAACAAGAATAAAGTTTGATTTACTAACTATGAAGTATAAAAATTTTATTGAAGGAACGGTATGCCCTGTTATTTCTGAAAAGATATGCCAGTCAAAAAAGAAAAAATAATTTAATTGAGGGTATTTTTTTTACCTCTGTAGATTTTTTTATTATATTTTTTGAATTTTATAGTATCATCTATCAATTCATGTATTCGTATTCTTAGTTCCATTAAAAAATTGATAATATCTGTTCTCTGTTCTGGTTCGATTGAAATTTGCGATTCTTCTATTAAGTTATCTATTCTTGCCAAAGTAACTTTAAGAGAGAGGGAAGCTTTTTTGGTGATCTTTAAGGATTTTGATAAATAATTATTAGCATTGGCAAAACCTATATTAGTATAATCTTCCGTACTATGGTCTCTTAAGATCATTTTTAATTCCCTTATTTTTTTCACTGAAAGATTATTTTTAATTATTTCTCCCACGATCTGTGATTGCCTTTCAATTGGAATGGTTGATATCTCAATAGCTTTACTAACGTTTAACATATTTGAAGCGATTTTTTTCTGAGTTTCTTCGGAAAGCTTTAGAAGCTGAATCCTATGAGATACATATTCCTCACTCTTTCCGATCTTCTTGGCAAGATCACTCACACCTCCCCAACCAAAATCGATCACATATCTTCTAAATGCTTCTGCCTCTTCAATGGGATCCATTGATTTCCTTTGAATATTTTCAGAGAGCTGGATTTCAAATGCTTGTTTATTTGTCATCTCGCAAATTTTGCAAGGAATAAATCTCCATCTAAGAGATTTACATGCTTGGTATCTTCTGTGACCTGCAACTATTTCAAATCCATGAGATAAGGGTCTAATTAGGATAGGTTGAATTAATCCATGCTCTTTAATACTAATAATAAGAGATTCATCATCTTCACAGTATTTTTGAAATTTGTCTCTTACTGCAAATGATGAAGGACGAATCATCTTTATCTCTATTTGTTCTATTATACTTGTATCAACAAATTCCACAGTATTGAATACTCAAGTATCTTTATATTTATTGTGATTTTGTTCATTTTATTGTATTATAAACTCTATATTTTTATAAAAATTATATCTATTCTATTGATTTAGTATTATTTCATTGATTTTATTATACCCTTGTAATTATCTTAGTGCAACAATTAATTATTCTATTTCATAATTTTAATGAAAGTTTATTATTATTATTAATCAAAAAATGAATCTTTTTATCATTTGAAATTTAGTCTATGTTATCAATGTTCATGTCTATGCTCGTCAATATGACTATGGGGATGAGAGTGTTTATTATCTCCATGAAAATGCATATGATATGACTTCTTAAAATGAGAATAAGCCACAGATATAATAAATGAAGCAGTTCCAAATAATACTATAGTAGCACCAGAAGGTGAATCAACATAGAAACTGCAATACATACCTAAAAAAGCTGTTATAATCCCGATAACTGAGGAAAGAATCATTATTTTCAAAAAATTATTTGTAATTAGTCTTGCTGATAGTGCAGGTGCAATAATAGCTACTGCAAGAAGTGTAACTCCTATAGAATTCATCGCTGATATTATAACGAGGGCAAGTACAACGGAAAATAACAGATCAACTCTATTTGTTTTAACTCCATAAACTTTGGCTGTATCAATATCTAAAATTGTAAATAATAATCTCTTTTGAAAAAGGAATATGAAAGTGATAGTAACAATAGAAACAAAGGTAATAAAAATAAGATCTAAATCGTTGACAGATAATATATTTCCAAATAGCAGGGCTTCAAAGTTTCTAACAGGAGTTTGGGCCGTACTCATTAAAAAAATTCCAATTGCAAATCCTGCAGTTGTTACAATACCTATCGCGGCATCTGCTTTTATTTTGTATCTATTATTTATTTCAGTGATTAACAGAGCTGATAAAATACCCCAAATTGCTGCTCCTACATACATATTTAATCCTATAATATAGCTACCAATCGCTCCACCAAATACAGCATGTGACATTCCATGTCCAATATAACTCATTCCTCGCAATACTATGTACACACCAAGTAATCCACATGTTCCACCGACCAATATAGAAACTAAAATAGCTCGATTAAAAAATTCATAATGAAATGGTTGAAGTAAAAAATCCATAGACTATTATTGCATCTCCCTCTTATTTCTCAATAGTCAATCAGTCATTTTAGATCATATGTCCTATAAAGAATATTATCCGATAAAGTTGAAGATGGTTCTCCTTGTGAAATAATAAATTTATTCAGACAAACTATCCATGGTAGCTTTTTAGCTACTCCATCAATATCATGGGTTGTCATAATTATAGTCATTCCTTTCAAGTTTAGTTCGCTTAATATCTGTAAGAAATTTTCTCGATTGGTTTTATCAAGGCCTGCTGTAGGTTCGTCTAAAATAAGGACTTCAGGGCTATGAATCAATGCTCTTGCCAAGAATACTCGTTTTTGTTCTCCACCTGATAATTCTTTAATATGACGAGAAGCATAACCATCCATCCCTAAGACATGAAGTAAATGGTCTATTTCTATTCTGGCACTTTTATTTATCCATGGAAGAAAACCAGATTGATTCCACAATCCCAAGGAGACAAACTCTTTTACAGTAACAGGAAAATCCCATTCTATGCTTTCAACCTGAGGTGAATATCCAATTATCGTAGATTTTTTATTTTTTTTGTTACTAAAATTGTTAAACCTGATTATTCCGTTCCATGGTCTGTATAGTCCTACTATCAATTTCAAAAGAGTAGATTTACCTGCGCCACTTGGACCCAATAAACCGATGAAACCCCCTTTTGGTATACATAATGTTATACCATCAATAACTGGCAAATGGTAATTGTAACCAAATGAGACGTTTTTCAAAGTTAAAATGTTTTCTGAAGGTTTTTTCTCATTCATTTACATTCATTTACGAGTTATTTTTGGTTTATTAAAATGAGATAATAACCTTTATTGATTTATATTTAATATATAAAAAATTAGTCGTAGATACTACCTTTAACCAAAGATGAGGATTTAGATCACCTTTCTCTTTTGGGATACTAAAATCAAAAATCCAATCTTGTTTAAATAATGTCTTAGATCGAAGTTTTTATAATTGAAAATTGAGTTTTCAAAATTACATTTTTTGCAATCTTGTAGATATTTGCTTCTAAATTAAGCCCATCAATTATAACAAGATCTGAATCATAAATTTTTAGTGTACCTAAGGATTTAGTTAGAATCTATAAGAATTTATACCTTCTAGAACATGGTCTATTAAATTATTTTTTTTCCTCCCAAAATTTCGTACTATATTGGTTATGGGCTTCAACTTAAAGTCAATACAATTAGTTTCTGTGTAATTTGCTGACTATTATTGTTTTGATCGGAAGCATAGGCGTGATAGGAGAGCTATAAAAAAGAAATATCCAGACTATTAAAAACAATTTAGTTATAATAGAATCATTTTTAATAAAGTGATTATTTTTTTTCATATATTAGCATCATATAAACAGTAACTTATTCAATGAGACAGGGTAGTAGGTTATTGAAAATGAATATTCAATAACCATTATAATAACAAAAGTATTTTTGAATCTATTTATGATAATTGAAAACTTTATTCTTTCGTTATAAAAATATTAACCTTTGATCCTATCAATTATTTTGTCTTGATAAGGACTGAGTGAATATTGGTGCTTGTTCTGTTTTTTAGTGTAATCACTCATCTGGGGAAATTGTACAAGGGTTTTTTAATAATCGAGATATTGTTATATTTGCTTTTTACCTATTACTCAAATGATTGAAGAATCAAAGAGGAGTATTTGATAATATTCTTGTAGAAGAATTTATTTAATTTTCTTTTCAACTTCTACGTAACATCATTTAATATATTCTTAAAATCATCTATAGAATACTCTTCATTTACTTTTAATTCATGACAAATAAGATAGCTTTTTCTTTCTTATTACCTTAATGTAAAATTCTATAGAAAAATTGATAAATATGATACTTTTCTATTAATAAAGATATTTGGTTTAAAAATTAATAAAGAATACATAATGAATTTGAATTATCATGGTAGTGGCAGATTTTGTGTCTAATAATCCTGGGTTAGACATTTTCTATATTCTATTTAATGGAATTTCAGAGGTTCCATTGTTTAGCTCCCCAATTACTGGAATCTTGATACTTGCAGGAGTATTTCTAGCGTCAAGAAGCGCTGGTATAATGATGGTGATATCTGGCTTAATAGGTGCAGGAGTGGCAATTCTTCTTGGTGCGCCATATGGACTAGTGGCATTTGGATTATTTGGGTATAACTCTATATTAACTGGTATGGCTTTCTGGTCCGGACCTTTTGCCAAATCTAACAAAGCAACCTTTTTCATATCAGTATTTGGTGCTGCAGTCACGGCAGTAGTATGGATGGCAATGGCCCATCTTATGGGTGATCTGTTTATACTTAATGGATTACAAGAATCATGGGCAATTCCTGGGTTTACTTCCTCATTTATCTTTACAACATGGGCATTAATGTATGCTACAAAACGGTTTGGGCATGATATCTGGCCAGAACCTCTCCCACCACAGACCGAGGAGCTTATCAAAGGTAGTGGAAATCCAGCACAGATAACAGAATCCACCTTTAAGTGGACTGCAGGCGAATTCATGAAAGCGACATTGAAAGGAGTGTCTCAAGTAACATTTGTCGAAAACTGGAAAACCGGAGTTTTTTGGGTAGTTGGACTCACTTTAGCATTTGAGCTTGCACCATTCTTAACTGGTCAAGCTAGACCATGGTGGACCAACGCGTATACTGCTCAATGGAATGAATTCTCACCTCTATACTTGGCTGGGGTAATGGCACTTGTTGGATCTGCCATAGGTGTGGCAATGTCAATATTAACGAAACTTCCTACTGCCGAAACTCGAGCAGGATTACATGGATTTAATCAAGTTCTAGTAATGATCGCACTAACAAGTTTCATTCCATTAACTCCTCAAGCTTTTCTGATTGCAGTCTTTGCTACAGTAGCATGCGGCTTTGTAATGCCTGCCATGCAGCGATTTTTTGGAACGTGGGGTTTACCTGCATTAACAGGACCATTCGTGTTTACAGCGTGGGTCTTCTTACTTGGAATTTCGGGATTTGCAAATATACCCGCGGGAATAGGATGGGCAAGGCCATAAGTTCTTATTCTAAACAATCCCTTATTTTTTGAAATGGAGTTTGATGATTTTAAAAAATTTTTAGATTTTTTAAATCATAATAAAAAAGCAAATGAAAATATGGTTGAGAATTTGTTGTATTTTATAGAATGGTGTAATGACAATAATTATGAAGAACTCTTGGTTAGATTGAATTCTGAAAAACAAGGCGGATTAGGATATAATTCTATAATTGATTTTACTACCAGACGTATCATTATTACAAGAAAAACAATAATCAAGAGAATATTTGAAATAGGTTTTGTTGCAGGACTCGGACCATTTCCTTACATGATCTTGTCTAAGAAAAAACAACAATCTAAGATCAAAGATTCTGCAAAACTACAAATAGAAAAAATTCTACATGACCAAAATTTGGAATGTATTATTAACTATAACGATATATTAAAAATCGTTATAAAAAAAGGGTCAAATTCTTTAGTGCGAAATATGTTCGGTTCTTTTATTACAAAAAACTATATGACAATTTTTACAAAAAATAATAAATATGAATACACTCTCCCTATTAAAAAGAATGGTGAATTTAACAAAATGTCCTATTGGATGAAATCTATTTTGCCTGTGGAAATTTCATTGATAGAATAATTTGCCGACGTCGGCTAATTAGATAGATTGTATATATCCATTTATATAATTTAATTATTTGAAATTTAAAATAATCCAAATCCACTAATATTTCAGGTGAATTGGAAATTTGATGTTAGTTCCACGTGAAATTGATAAGATGATGATTTGGACTGCAGCACAAATTGCTGAAGGTAGAAAAAAAAGGGGTGTTAAACTTAATCATCCTGAATCTGTCGCATATATAGCAAATTTTGTTGTCGAAGGTGCTAGAGACGGAAAAAGTGTAGCAGAGTTAATGAAGTCAGCGAGGGAGGTTTTATCTAGAGATGACGTTATGGACGGTATACCAGAATTGATACATACAGTTCAAGTAGAAGCGACTTTTCCAGATGGAACCAAATTAGTTACAGTTCATGATCCAATTCAATAGAGGAAAATAAAAATGAATAAAATTATTAAAAAAAAATTTAGAAAAGCAAGGAGGTATCTCCTAAGGTGATTCCAGGAGAATATATTTTATCTTCTGAACCACTTATTTGTAATAGTAACAAAAAAACAGTAAGTATAACTGTAAAGAATACTGGTGATAGACCATGTCAAGTAGGATCACATACTCACTTCTTTGAAGTAAACAAAGCTCTAGATTTTCCACGAGAGCAAGCATATGGATATAGATTAAATATTCCTGCAGGAACTTCTATAAGATTCGAACCAGGAGATTCTCGTGAAGTAGAACTTTGCGAACTTGGAGGAAAAAAAATCGTCTATGGATTCAATGGGCTTACTATGGGAGGACTAAAGTCGACAATGGCTAAACAAGCTGCCCTTGAAAAAGCAAAAAAACTAGGATTCAAGGGTTTTAGTAGTTAGGAGATGAGAAGAAAAACATGGTTTTAAAATTAACTCGAAAACAATATACTGATCTTTATGGGGCCTCTCAAGGCGATAAAATAAGACTAGGAGATACCGATATTATCATAGAAGTTGAAAAAGATCTGATCTCTCCTGGTGACGAATGTGTCTTTGGAGGAGGAAAAACAATTAGAGATGGGCTTGCTCAAGCATCAGGAATTACAAATGCTAGTGGCGCACTAGATTATGTAATTACAAATGCTGTTGTTCTTGATCCAATGGTTGGAATAGTTAAAGGAGATATTGGTATAAAGGATGGTAAAATCGCAGGAATTGGCAAGGCAGGAAATCCCTTAACAATGGACAAAGTCACTTCAAACCTAATAGTTTCTGCCTGTACAGAAGCTACTGCAGGAGAGCATACAATATGTACACCAGGACATTGGGATACCCATGTCCATATGATATCTCCCCAACAATATATGGATGCAATTAGTAATGGCATTACTACCATGATCGGTGGAGGTACTGGCCCAGCTGATGGTACAGCTGCAACGACTTGCACTCCTGGAGTATTTAATATCAATAGAATGATGGAAAGTGTAGAAGATATTCCAGTAAATTGGGGATTTCTTGGTAAAGGTAATGATTCTCATCCATCACTTGCTACTCTATTAGAACAGATCGAAGCTGGCGCCTGCGGACTAAAAGATCATGAGGATTGGGGTACCACTAATGCTGTTTTGGATGCCTCACTTCGTGCGGTAGATGCCACTGATACACAATTAGCGATTCATACTGACTCTATAAATGAGTGTGGATACGTAGAGGATACAATTAATGCAATAGACGGAAGAACGGTCCATACATATCATACAGAAGGAGCAGGTGGAGGACATGCACCGGATATTATGAAAATAGCAGGAGAACAGTTTGCTCTTCCTTCTTCGACCAATCCAACTAGGCCATATACTGTTAACACAGTCGATGAGCATTTAGATATGTTAATGTTTTGTCATCACTTGAATCCAGCAGTCGCTGAAGATGTGGCCTTCGCTGAATCTAGGATTCGAGCAGAAACAATTGCTGCCGAAGATGTTTTGCATGACGAAGGTGTATTGAGCATGTATTCTTCCGATAGTCAAGCTATGGGTAGAATAGGTGAAGTGGTTATTCGTGCATGGCAGACTGCAGATAAAATGAAAAAGATGAAAGGAAAATTAGCAGAAGAAACAGGAGATAATGATAACATTAGAGCAAAAAGGTATATCGCAAAAACTACTATAAATTGTGCAATTACACATGGAGCTGCAGATGCTCTAGGTTCTCTTGAAGTTGGCAAATATGCAGATCTGGTAATGTATCCGACTGCGTTTTTTGGTGCAAAGCCAAAAATGATATTTAAAGGAGGCTTTATCGCTTGGTCGATAATGGGAGACCCTAATGCATCCATACCAACTCCAGAACCTGTTTACTATAGACCCATGTTTGGAGCATTAGGAAAAGCAGTAAAGCGAACATCAATGACATTTACCTCTAAAGCAGCAGTTAATCTTGACCTAGGTAAAAAACTTGGATTAGAAAAGACGCTATTTCCTGTGCATAATTGCAGAAATATTGGAAAAAGTGATATGGTCTGGAATGACAAGACTCCTGAAATTAGCATTGATCCCGAGACCTATGAAGTTAAACTGGACGGAAAAATTGCAACCGTAGATCCAGCAAAGGAACTATCTTTAGCTCAAAGATACTTTATGGCATAGATCAAGAAAATTTTCTCAATTTTTTTGTTTTAATATTATTTAGATATATACCACTTCTAAAGATTATATATTATGTCTAGTCTTAATCATGGAGTTTGGAGACCTATTGCTGAAAATGTAGAATTTAATGCTCTAGAATCAAATTCTCAGGCAGTAATGGCAGTTGCAGATACAGTAAGGACAACTTTGGGTCCAAAAGGTTTGGATAAACTCTTAATAGATCAAGCGATGAATAGGCACGTTTCAAATGACGGTGTTACCATTCTTCTTTCTTTAAAGGCAATTCATCCAGTTGCACGAATGATAGTAGAAATAGCAGAAAGACAGGAGCAATTAGTAGGTGATGGGACAACTACTGCAGTAGTGATGGCATCAGAAATGATAAAAGAAGGTAAGAGGTTAATTAAAGAACTTGGAGTTCATCCTACGAAAGTAGTTGAGGGAATAGAAAATGGAGTTAAACATGCATGTAAAATCTTAGAAAAAGAGGCGAAAAAAATATCTCTTGAAGATAAAGAATTAGAGCAAATTATAAAAACCTCTTTATCTTCAAAACTAGATGGTATTAACTTATCAGAATTAGTAATAAAATCAATTAGGACAGTAGGAAATAATTCAATATATAACAATTTATTTGATTTTGATAAATCAATTAAAGTAATTAGGAAAACTAATGTTTCGGATACTGTTTTCAATGGTGTTGTTTTAGAAAGAAAGCGTATGGATCAAGAAATGCCAATGCGAATATTAAAACCTAAAATAATGATCGTTAAGCTTGACTTAAAACCTGTAAAAGAATCTTGGTTAAAAGAAAATAATCGTTATGAAGAAATTCTAAATATGGAAAATGACAGATTACTAAAATCTAAAAAAATTGTAAATGAAATTGTGGATACTGGTGCTAATACTCTTCTAATATCTTCTCCAGAGATAGATGAAGTTATAGAGAATCTATTAGTGTCCAAAAATATCTTTGCAACAAGAATATCTTCTGACGAAATAGAATTTTTATCTAGATATACTGGTGCAAAACCTGTTCGGATGATGGAAGATCTTAAGAATAATGGTATTCTCGGAAATGCTGATTCTATATACGAAGATGAAGATACTGGACTTATTTATATTGAAAATGGCTCTGGTAAAAATATAGTTACAGTCATAGTCTCGGGAACAACTAAGGAAACCTCTCTTGAAAGATGGAGATCTGTTATAGATGGTGTCAATGCTTCAGAAGCTGCATTGAATAAAGGAATAGTTGCTGGCGGAGGAGCGGCAGAAATACATGTAATTGAAAAGTTAAAGAGTCTACGATTAAAGGGATTAGAACAAGTAGGGCTCGACGTTGTAGCCTCAGCATTGGAAAGTATCATGCGACAGATCCTAACTAATGCTGGATTCAATGGATTAGAAAAAGTAATGGCAGCTAAAGCATCAAAACCAAACATGGGAATTGATATTGACACAGGAGAGCTGGTAAATATGTTTGAAAACGGAATCCTAGATCCTCTATTGGTTAAATTAATGGCACTTGAGGCAGCTGGCGAAATTTCAAAATCAGTTTTAAGAATAGATAGAAACCTTGCTGCAGAAGATCTTAGTCAGCAAAGTGTATCGGAAATTAAGAGATAAATGATGTAATATGCAAATCCGTCATTGTGTTGAAGAAAATAATGTGGATGAAAACCTGATTATCAAAAAACCTAAAGAGATTAGACATATAATAGCCCAAGGGGGTAAAATAAAACAAATGTCAGGATTTATTGATCCTAGGTCTCATCTTAATCTTGACTATCCTCTACATCGCGTCACCAAATGCATAATAGCAAAAAAATTTGAAATAGGATCCGAATTGCTTTTTACCAGTTCTGGATTTACCTTTGCTATGGTAACTAAATCTCATTTTGAACATTATGGGTACATAGATTATACAAAAAATCTTACAGAAATGATAGATAAAGTCAATGCTTTAAGAAACTCAAAATCCATTTATACAAGCGATCTTAAAAAAAGTGATAAAGAAGGGAATCCAAAGTAATATGATTACAGTTAATAAAATTATAGGTAATATCAATCAAAATTCTAATCTTAGGAAAAAATATGAAGAGATGTTAAAAAATAATCTTTGCGAAAGGGTAGTAATAACTAGAATGGAATCACAAAAATTAAGAATGAGAAAAAGTACAGATAAAAAAACTGATGTTGCATTTATGTTTGAACATAATCCAAATTTAAGAAATAACGATATAATTTTTATGGATGAGAACAAAATGATATTGCTGGCACTTGAATCTGAGTCTGTAGCTATAATCACCTTCAAAAGTTACAAAAATAAAGAAAATATTTTTCCACTCTCTGTTAAGATTGGACATAATCTCGGAAATTTACATAGACCTATAAAGGTAACAAATAATCAAGTAATTTTTCCATTGCAAGCTGAAACAGAACTAGAAATGCTAAAAAAGATGTTTTCTTCATTTAATCAATACCTGGATATTCGAACTGGGAACATGATCTTTGAACCAGATGAGGCATCAAATATTCATGAGCACTAAATTTAGTGACAAAATAGACGTTGTTGATAATAGTAATATAGATCATCACGCTCATGATCCTAGCCCCTGTGAGGATCCACTTATAGATGAGGTTAGTATGCTTCAGCTGGGAGATTCATTCTTCCCTACTGGAATGTATACCACGTCAAGCGGTTTAGAAACATTATTTTATAATAAAAGGATCAAAACTAAGCAAGAAATCATTGAATTTATAACAGTTTGTTTACAATATCAAATAGGACCAGCTGATTGTGCCGCTCTCTCTAATGCATATGATTTTGCTAACGAGAAAAATATTTCCAAAATAAAAGAAATAGATAATATTCTGTTTTCAATGAAATTAATCAAAGAGATTCGTGAGGCTTCAATAAGATCAGGCAGACAACTTTTGAATTGTTTATTAAGCTTTGTTCCAGATAATAATTTAATTTCTTCATATTATACATCAATAAAGAATAAGACTGCAAATGGTACATATCCGGTTGCACTAGCACTGGCATCAAATAGTTTGAATATAAAAAAGAAACGTGCATGTCTCATTTTATTGTATGGATTTACAGTCAGTGTCACAGGTGCGGCACTTAGACTTGGAATGTTACAACATTTTGAAGGACAACAGGTTATTCATGAGCTAAAACCGATTATGGGAAATGTTTTAGACAACAATATAAAGAGACATTTCTCCCAGTTATGGCAGTTTAGTCCCAGTGTAGATCTAATTCAAATGACTCATGAAAGAATGGATTCGAAAATGTTTATTACATAAAATATCATTTATTATTTTGAGATGACATTTAAAAGAATTCCCAGAGTCGGTATTGGTGGCCCAGTAGGTTCTGGTAAGACAATGTTGATAGAACAATTTGTTCCATTATTAAGTCAAATAGGGTATAGAGTTGCTATTATTTCCAATGATGTAGTATCAAAAGAAGACGCTGATAGAATGAGAAGAAATTTGGCGTCAGAAAGAGGGCTTATGCCTGAAAGTCTAGTAATTGGTTTAGCGACAGGCGGATGCCCCCATACTGCTGTGAGAGAAGATCCTTCCATGAATCTCTCTGTGGTTGAAGATATTGAATCAGCTCATAATCAAGAGTTGGATTTAATAATTATTGAAAGTGGTGGAGACAATATTACAACCACATTTAGCCCTGCTCTTGCTGATTATTTCATCTATATTATTGATGTTTCTGGAGGAGATAAATATCCACGAAAACGTGGTCTTGGCATTGAGAACTGTGATCTATTGATAATTAATAAAATTGATCTAGCCCCATATGTAGGGGCAGATCTCAAAACAATGGAACGTGATGCCAAGCTAATTAGAAAGGATAAACCTTTTGTTTTTGTAAACTGTAAAACTGGCGAAGGAATTAAAGAAGTAGCAGATAATATCGTGAAAAATGTATTATTTGATTTACCACCAAAACAAAACGAGAAAAAAACTGAAAAACTGATTTGAACGAACTAGAGTATTTTATTCCAGACGATATACCTCAAGAAGTATTATTTTACGAATCTGATCTTAGTCAACTAGGTGTGGGAAAAGCCGGAAAATTAGGGGCTCTTTTTTTACTACTAGAAGAAAATGATAAAGTAAATAAAACAGTTATCAAGGAACAATATTCAAAAGTACCATTATTTACCCAAAGAGCTCTGTATCTTGAAGAAAGTCTTCCTTCTATGGCCTATATTTATATCATTTCTCCATCCGGGGGAATACTACAAGGTGATAGGTATAGAATTGATATAAAATTAGCTAAAAATGCAGTAGGCCATATAACTACTCAAGGCGCCACTCGGCTCTATAGAATGGATAAAAATTTTGCCACACAAATCTTGAATATATCATTAGACAATAATTGCTATCTTGAATATGTTCCTGATCAAATAATACCTTATAGAGACTCACGATTTTATCAGGCTGTAAATCTTAATGTAAATGATGATGCAACTTTAATTTATTCTGAAACTATAGTTCCTGGTCGGATGGCCATGGGTGAGTATTTTGATTATGATGTATGTTATTTAAAGACTATAGCCAAAAGCCATAGTGGGTCATTAAAGCTTGTTGACACAGCGTTATTAGAACCAAAAAAAAACCAATTAAAACGATTTGGGCTTCTCGAATCATTTAATATGTTTTCGAACATGTATTTATTAGTTCCATCTAAGTATGTAAACATCCTAAATGAAAAAATCAGCGAGGACATAATGAATTACAATAAAGTAGTAGCAAGATGTTCAATATTACCTAATGATTCTGGATTAGTAGTGAGAATCCTAGGTAACATGATTGATAATATCAAAGAAATCACGCATCATATACTTAAAATATGTAGGCAGGAAATTCTTGGAGCCGGATTTAGCGGTATTAGGAAGAATTAACTTTATTTTTTGGAAATTTATATTTATTAAATATTTATCGTGATATAGTCCAGAATTCTGTAATTTTGAGTCTATGGTTTAAATTTTCTTTATGAATCTCAGCATCTAGTTTGGTATCAAAAACCTTATCACAATCAAGACACCATGAAGTAAGTTTCCTTGTACTTTTATCGAGAGCATTCAAATGATAAAACCCTTATCTAAATTAAATAAATGATTAATTATTTAAAAGTTGAGAGAATTTTCAACATATAATTTGCAAATATCAAAGATATATATTTAGTATTCCTTTCAAGTCATCTTTAAAACTTAATTGAGTACGAATTTCCATAGTGAATTACTACTGTTTTTATCGTAGGTCAATCTTGATAATAGAATTGGCCAATAATCAAATAATTTGATATGAGATGACCTTAATATATTTATAATATGAACACAGTGAAATTTATATTTGCAGAATCCATTTAAGAATCTAAAAAAATCTCCAAATGAATCAAAAGCAGAAACAACACTTATGATGTTGCCATCAGATGCCAATCCAAAAGGAAATGTTTTTGGAGGTGTTATATTAAAAAATGTAGATCTTATAGCTGGTATAGTTGCTAAAAGACATGCGAATCAATCAAACGTTGTTACTGCAAGTATTGATAGGATGACTTTTATTAAACCAATATTTATTGGCAATTCTTTAATTCTTGAAGCAAGATTAAATTATGTAAAGCGTTCTTCAATGGAAATCGAGGTAAATATTTTTGCTGAAGATCTTGATTATAATATACGGGTTCATGCAGGAAGAGCATATGTTACCATAGTTTCAATAGATAAATATGGGAAATCTATGGAGGTTCCCCAGCTTCTTTTAGAAACAGAAGATGACAAGCGACGATTTAAAGAAGGTGAAGCTAGAATGATGGTTCGTCTAAAAGAGGCAGGAAAACTTTAAAAAACTGTATAGAAAAATTTTCAGATGTTCTAAATTTCTAATTCACTAATAATGATCTTATTTAACCTTCTACAAATTAGTGTATTTATCGGTAATAGTATTATCCATAGTTTTTTAATAATCCTCTAAAATTTTTTATAATACTTAAATCAAATTAAATAATGGAAAAAAAAGAATATATAAATAAAATTTTTGTGTTTGGAATCATTTTTATTTTATCTCCGATTCTTATTATATCTACTATAGATAATTATGATCTTGTATATGCTCAAGAAAATACTGATTTTACAGGAACACTTTCAGGAAAGCAAGTAATACCTCCTGTTAAAACTGATGGAACAGGAATAGCAAATTTTGAAGTAGGTGATAATTCACTTTATTATCAAATTAATGTATTAAATGCAGGTAAAATTATTTCTGTCACGATTAATAAAGGTGCAGTTGGAACAAATGGTGATCCTATAGCTACATTAATTGAATCAGAAGATAATGATGTAAACTTAATTGGTAATGTACCAACGGTTACTGGGATTGCTTCAACAACACAAAGTTCTAGCTCATTCTCTGCTAGTGGGAACATTAATGTTTCAGAGTTGACTGGCCCATTGAAGGATAAAACAATTGCTGATCTGGTAACAGCAATGCAAAGTGGTCAAACCTATGTCAATGTTAAAACTGAAGACCATCCAGAGGGCGAACTACGTGGACAAATATCTGAATCAGATGAAGAGTAAGAATTAACTAGTACTCCTAATTAAATTCTTTTTAAATGTTCTTTTGAAAGACTAATTGAAGATAAAATATTATGAGATACCATATAGAAATAAATTTTCCAAAAATACAGATTTGTTTGTTTAGCTAAAATGATATAAATATATATTATTTGAATTTTATTTTATCCCAGGTAAATTTCAAAATAATATTATTAAAAAATGAAAATTGTAGATAGAACAAGAAATAAAAATATACTTAAACTGAAACATAGTAATAGTTATGTATAAAATAAAATTAATAATAAAAAATAAGTAAATTTTATTGTAATTCAAATATTAAACAAAAGTTAAGTAGTATGGGTTCGAATATATAGTATGGTAGGTGATCAGAGTAAAAACAAAAATTCAAAAATAAAGATTTATGATGATGATACCTTAGAAAACATGAAAAAGTATTATGGTATAGAAGATCACACCGACTTACTAAAATTTATTAAAATAAATGGAATTAATCACCAGGATCATTATGATAAATACGAAGATGAACACATCTAAATAATCGATAAATTCTTTTAAAATGAGTCAAATTATATATATGAACTATAGATATTTTATCACATTGTAAAAAAAGTAGTCATCATCATCATTATCCAAGTATATTCACTCCTTCATTTTCTAGCACCTGGTCTTTATAATTTTTTTAATATAGAAGAAAAATAAATTCTCTCCATTCCTTTACAAAAATAGTATGATATTAACTAAGGGCTTATAGTCTGTATTGATATATAATTTTGATAATTCGAATTTAAGAAATTCTCATTTTTTTATTCTTTATTTCATAGTCATTCTATTTATTGTATCTACCTTTTTCAGAATCTAACTTTAATATGGGAAGGGAAAGTATTATGATAGTAATTCCAGCACATAACCATGCTGTCATATAATTAAACTGGCTCACAGTAAAGGAAAAAATAAGAGGGATCCAAAAGGAACCAAATAACGATATACCGTTAACATAACCTACTGAAAGCGTATAATATTCTGGAATAATTTCTTTCGATTCTCTTGCTCGTGCATATATCACCACAAATCCAATCGATAAGAATATCCCAGAAACAATTAGGGATATTATTATAAAATATATAGAATTGGTTGAGATTAACATAATACTCAAAGCAGACAGCATTGCTGAAATGAACAAAAGTTTCTTTGCATTCTTGAACTTGTCATATATTTTACCTGAAATAGGGGATATGATTATTCCTATTATTAGGCTCAAACTCCCTAGGAGGCCAGCAATAATTGGATTAATATGTATCTCTTCAATTAGGAATAAAACAATAAACGTTAATGTCAAAGTGGCTCCAGTTTGATAACCCAACAACGTAATCCCCAGTATTATTAGAGATTTATTTAATAATACATCCTTTAAATCGTTAAATCTAATTTTGAAATTTTTGTTATTATTTTCTTTTAACAATCCTATTCTCATTAATAAGACGATTGCTAAACCTATTGTTCCGCCAATAATAATTGAAATACGCCAACCTATGATTTCAGTAAGCGCCACCCAGCCAAAAATCCCCAAAAGTGCTCCTATGGCATGACCTGAATTTAATAATCCGACACCTAAACCCTCGTTTCCCTTGCCTAAATGATTTGAAATAAGGGTAACACTTGCTCCGAAAAAGAGTGCCATCCCTGCACCAATTACAAATCTTAAAATAGTAATTTGTAAGGCATCTTGAGAAAATCCAGAAATCAATGCCATACTTGAAGATATTAATATTCCAATGATGCTGAGTCGCTTAGGACCGTACTTTGCTACTAAAACTCCAGCAGGGACTTGGAAGACTCCTACGCCAATGAGAAAACTAGTAGTAATTAATCCAAGTGTATTTATATTTAAATTAAAATCTAATGCAATAAAGTAAAAAATTGAAGAGATATTGAACCAATTTATAGTGTATTGAATCCTGGCTAATAAGAGGGTAAAAATTACTTTGGAGAAAATAATGGATAAAAATTTCATTATCTGAGCGAAATCCTACGAGAGAAATTGGTGAATAGCTAGGTAGAAAGTAGTTACATATATTCTAAATAAAAATAGAACGATCATCTGTAATTTCGAACTTTGGATAGAACATAATTGAAATACCACTGTTATTTTAATGATATTATTTCAATATATTCTTACAGCAATATACAGTATACCAATATTTTGATTTAGATAGGTGTCTATTTCAAGATTTTATCCTTATTCTTCAACTCAAATTTCTATACTAAATATTAAGATATTACAGAAAGAATAAAAGAACAAACTAAACTATATAGCTATGGATAATCATTCTAACTTTGACAAAAAAGATAATTTTGATAAAAACGATCCTTTTGGAATCGGAATACTTTTCTGGCAAAAGTATGTTTCAAATTTTCTCTCCATGTATAACCAGTTTATACAGGATACTCAAAGAATGAACCAGGTTTATCGTGAATCAGCAGAGATAACAAAGGAAATGGGAAGTCTCTATCACGATTTAGCCGTACGCATAGAAAAGATGAATAAACTTTATCGTGAATCAACAGAGATAACAGAACGAATGAGTAAATATTGGTTAGACAATATATGGAAATCACTACTACCATTTAAAGAAAAAGATCAAAATGAAAGAGAACAAGGAGAGCAAGAAAAAAAAGGAAAGTAAAAAAGTATATGGAAATTATAAATAATATGAAAAAAATCGATAAAGAATGTTCTTCTTTGTTATAAAGTATCACTCAAAAATATTAAACGAGTTTATAATTTTCTGAATTAAACTCGAATATTCATAATATTTGTTCGGTGGAGTACCGAATGAAAGAACATAAACTTTGTTGCCATCTAAAATTATATTATGATTCATTATCAATTTGATACTTAATGGGTCTTCTCCTGCTATGTATGAGTAAGAGAGTTTTCTTCCATTGTGGTTATCGATCTTCGTTAAATTATTTGAAATAAGTTGAAAATCTTTATATTCATTTTTGAATTCATTTAGAGCATTGTCAACATAGTCAATGAATGTTATATTCTCCTGTAATTTGTTAATGCTAATAAGAAATTCTTCTTGTAATAGATCTTGAGCTCCTTCAAAAGGTGACTTAATCTCTATAGTACTGGAAGTATTCTCTACCTCTGAATCGACTCTATTTTCAATAAGCTCCCAAGTTGAGGGATACTGTATGGAAAAGTTATGTTTTGAATTGTTATATGTTAGAAGTGAATCAG
>DASUCH010000074.1:0-23823 GCA_035762785.1 Nitrososphaeraceae archaeon
TCTATCCATAGGTTCACTCAAGTCTATAGCTATGATATGACCATCTATTATTGATGTTCGTAGTTCAGTGGAAAAATCTTCTTTAAAATACGACATAGATCCATCAAATAAAGCATTAAACACAGGAAAAGTCATTTTAACGAAGTTAGAGTCCAATATTCTTTGGACTCTATCTGCAAGAATTTCAGGTCTAGAAAGACGAGTTTTAATATCTTCAACTTTTGAGGAGTCAAGTTCCATATCGTGAGACCCAACTTCTTCTGCAAATTGAGCAACTGTTGAATTTGGAGAAGTGTCAGAAATTATGCGTCTATGTAAAGAAAGAAGAAAGCGCTTGGTAAAATCTTCAAATTCAGTTTCATATTTAAGTTTATATTTATTATATTGTTTATAGCCCTTTTCTCTCAAGATGGCCTGTTTAAGTATCTCCTTACCAGCCTTTGTACTCATTAAAGCACTTTTAGAAAAAACAAAATCGTCTTTGCTACTCATTTATAATGAGTGGAGTAGTAATTGCCATTATTTATTAACTTGCATCTTTGATAAAAATTGTAATACGAATAAATAAGCTTGAAAAAATGGAACATTGAAAAATGTTTATCTTGAAGCCATTGCAATACGTTCCTGTTCATTTTTCTTCTTAATAGCATGACTAGACATATCATTGTTTGAAGCAAGAAGAATTTCTTTCGCTAACGCTTCTTCGATCATTTGTGGAGCAGAATAGGTAGATTCTCTTACACCTTCAGCTATGAATCGAAGTGCTAAATCTAGGCGTCGGAGAGGAGAAACATCTACTGAAACATGATACACAACACCACCATATACAATTCTCGTAGTATCCTCATTTGGAGAAGAGTTCTCTATAGCTCTTACTAATAATTCTACTGGATTTTTTCCAGTTTCTAGATGTATTATTTCAAAAGCGGTTTTAACAACATTGAGTGATTTTGCTTTTTTTCCACCCATTCGACCAGTATTCTTTGCATATTTTTTTCCAAAACGCATTAATTTATTTGATAATCTTTCAATTAGGTTTACATCAGCTTTTTTGAGTCTTTGGTGTTCATGTCTGCCAAAAGATACAGGAATTACCATTGATGGATTGAGAGAAATAACCCGTGTTAAACCTGGATCATTAATTTCTATATTGGCTGTATCCCATTTGTTAAATAACAATATTTTAATATTTTCTTTCCCACTCATACTTATCGCCTCGGTTTTTCCTTTCTGCCGTAAACTAATTCCTTTAACGATACACCATTTACTTTAAATACCTGCCATCGTACTCCGGGTATATCACCCATTGCACCACCCATGGAACCTCCAATACCCTCTACTATGACCTCATCATGTTCATCCACAAAATTCAAAGCCCCATCTCTAGGAAGAAATGCAGTTATTGATTTTCCATTTTTTATTAATTGGATTCTGACACATTTTCGTACAGCAGAATTAGGCTGTTTCGATTCTATACCGACTTTTTCTAAAACAATTCCTCTAGCCTGAGGAGCTCCCTCCATAGGATTAGTTTTCTTGTCAAGTAATAAAACTCGTCTTTTATAATATTTGTTTGCCCATCTGGAACGTTTTCTTTTTGATTGAAGTACACGTCCAGCGAACAAACCCAAAGGAGATTTAGCCATTTTACATATTCACACCATTATTATCATTAGTTGTTTGTTCAGGACTCAATATTAAAACATTTGATATTTGGAAATAACGCTTAGCAAGTAACCTAGCTTTCTCAGCATTTCTACCTTCCTTTCCAACTACAACACCCTTTTTTTTTGAATCAACAACAACAATTGCCTGTTTTGTACCGTCTATCCTTTTATTAATCTTTATTTCATTAATCATATTAGAATTCAGAATATTTTTTAAAAATTCATCTTCATTATCAGAATATTCAACTAATTCTATGCGACGTGGTATAACATTTTGTAATTGTTTTATTGTGGTCCCTCCTTTACCAATAGCTAAGCCCATCTGACCCTTATTTACAACAAATATGACTCTATCCATTTTTTCATCTACTATACAATCTCTTGCTGTAGCACTAGTAATGCTCTGAAATAAAGAGATAAGCCTAAGTTCATCAGACGTTAATTTTATTTTTTCAATCATTATACCACAATACCTCTAAACCCGACTTTGAATTGTTATACATCAAATAATAACATGCTGTGTAATCAAGTATAATTTAAATTTTAATGAAGATTTTAAGGAGTGCTGGAGAAAATATCTTAGAGACAAGAGTTTATGCTTAACTGAGATTAAGGTAAACAAATTTTAATCATGCATAAGTTTGCAAATTTTAATCATGCATGAGTTTATGTTCTTTGATTCTCTGAGTTCCAGCGTCAAAGGTAACGTATACTAAATCTCCTGCTTCATAAACACAATTATCGATTTGTCTTGGATGATCCATTGTTTCTACTACACATATATCGTCGCTTTTAGAGACTATAATTGCTTGTTCCGAAACTGTTTCTCGTATTAAATTATTGATTGGAAATACAAAAAAAGCTAAAACAATAAAGACTCCAAAAACAGATAAGCCTAAAATTACAAACAATTTCTTTGTTGAAAGAAAATTTTCTTCGTCTGTATTATATTGATAGTCCACATTCTAAATTAGAAATCAAATTATTAAACTATTATGATGTTCTATCTTCTAGTGGTCAAAAATTAAAAAATAAAAAAATTACTGCGTTGACAATAATGCACTTACATCTTTGTCTTCTACTGATTTGAGTGCTACTGTAGAAATTCTATAAGGCTTATTAAAAAGACGCCCTAATTTTATGGAATTGTCATCATAATAATAAAGACGAACTTTCATTTCTTTGCAGCTCTTTTCGATAAATTGCTTCTCGGAGGCGCGGAGAGAGTTAGAAACAATAATTAATTTGGATCCTTTAATATTCGATCGGACTTCTTTTAATCCTTCCTTATACTTATTAGACGATTTTGCGTCTTTAATTATTTTCTCCAGATTCTTCATTTTGTTCATTCACTTTCATATACAAGTCAACCATTCCTGTTCCAACAGGTACAGTTGCTCCCACAATTACATTTTCTGTAACTCCTTTTAATGCTTCCGTTTGCCCTTCCATAGATGCTTTTGCAATAGTTGGAACAGTAATTTCAAAAGCAGCCCGAGCCAATACAGATGTTTTAGTTCCAGCAATTCCATGCCTTCCGATTTGTTGAAGGTACCCTTTTGAAGTCATTAAATCGGCTACCAACATAATATGCCGAATATCTACTTCAAGACCTTGTTCTTCTAGAGTATTAGTAACTTCTCGTACAAGAGCTGTTCGGGCTGCTTCTATTCCTAAAGTTTGCCATATTTCATAAACATTATTTGTTGTAACTCGTGATAGATCTATTCCATCTACGTAAATTATTTTGGATAAGTTAGATCCCGCAGTTTGTATTACCCATTCCTCATTCTGTTTAACTATTGTAACTCTTTCAATATCTGGTACACCTTTTATTCTTGTATTGAGAAGCTTATTTTTCAATAGTAATAGGGTTTGTGCATCTAATTCTTCATTCATTTTTAAAACAATACTCTTTTCGTTTTCATCAAGAGTTGTATCATATTTCTTTTTAGAGCCCTTTAAAATTTCAAAAATATCTGTTAAAATGCAACCCCGGTCATTTAATTTATTCTCAGAAAATGTCAATTTTATGATTCCACTATAATCAATATCAGTTTTTTCTACTACATCAATAACCTTAGTATGTATTATCTCTTTTGCAACAGTTAAGGCTTTTTCTCTTGAAATACGATGTTCTTCATCTAGGTAAATATCCATTGTAGGAGTTATAGGCTTTTTTCTCGCATCTACTAATTCAATCAAACGGGGGAGTCCTAGTGTTACATTCCGTTCTTTAACTCCTGCGTAATGAAATGTTCTCAAAGTCATCTGTGTACCAGGTTCCCCAATAGATTGAGCAGTAACTACTCCTACTGCCTCTCCGGGCTCTACCATGGCTCTTTCTGTCAAATCAATAATTTTTTTAATAACCTTTTCTATTCCTTGTTTGCTAAGATTGTTTTGTGTTAATACAGTTTCGATATTATTTTTTAATTTTAGATTAAAACTAGAAATATTCTCATTTAATATATGTCTAATTTCTTCTACATTTGCTCTTCTTCCCTCGTCAACAACTGATTCACTCTCAATTATTCTTGAAATATTAACTGCCTCACCATGGTCACTTTTTGCAGGGTCAATTCCATCCTCGCCGTAAAGATATTGAATAATATTACCATGAGGATCTCTAACCGTACTATCATATTCAAGTTTGAGATGTTCAAGAGCATTGATTAATCTTCTTTGCATATATCCTGATTGTTGGGTTCTGACAGCAGTGTCGACTAAGCCCTCTCTTCCTCCCATAGCATGGAAAAAGAATTCAAGGGGAGTAAGCCCATCACGGTAATTTGATTTAACGAAACCTTTTGCATCAGGATTGGTATCATTTATTTTGAAATGAGGTAAAGATCTATTATGATAACCTTTATGAATCCTTTTTCCTCGAATGGATTGTTGACCTAAAACTGCTGTCATTTGTCCAATATTTAAAGTGGAACCTCGTGCACCGGTAGAAGCCATGATGACCCCTGCATTATCATTCGGAAATGACCTGTCAGCAATTCTCCCAGCTCTATCTCTAGCTCTGGAAAGTTCATTCACAAGGTATAATTCTAATGCCTCTTCTGGAGATAATCCTCTAGTCAAGGGCAACGTACCTTCTTTGTATTGTTGAATTAATTCACCAATCTTATCGTACGCTTTCTTAATAACTTCAGTAATTTCTTTATGTGTATCTTCTGATAACCATAAGTCTGAATACCCATACGTGAAACCTCGGTGAGTAATAAAGGTTTTTAACATTATTAAAATAGAATTAAGGAATTGCTGTGCGACATCATTTCCATAATCCTTCGCAATTCGGTGTAAAACACTATCTGGTTCTTCAGCACCTATTGAGGCCTTATCTATGACACCGCTAATCAATTCTCCATTTTTAATTACAACATCTTTTCCTTCTCCCTTAATAGACTTATTCCATTTTGAAGTGATTATAAAATTGAAATCTTTTGGAAGAAATAACGAAAAAAGTTGTTTACCAGTATATAATTTTTTACCATCCTTCTCTCCTTTAGGCTCTGGTAGAGCTCCAGTATAGCCTCCTAATAATGCTAAATTAAAGAATTCCTCTTTAGAGAGAAAACTTTCGTCACTAGTTAAAATATAAGCTCCTGTAATGAAGTCACGAATAGCCCCAATTATAGGTCCTCCATACCTTGGTGATATTAACTGATCTTGCACACTCATCAATAAAGCAGCTTCGGATCTTGCCTCTTCACTTTGTGGAACATGAAGGTTCATTTCGTCACCATCAAAATCTGCATTATAGGGTGGGCATACAGCAGGATGAAGTCTAAAGGTTCTATAAGGGAGAACTCTGACATAATGTGCCATAATTGACATTCTATGTAATGATGGTTGTCTATTGAAAATAACTATGTCAGAATCTGATAAATGTCGTTCAATAATATAGCCAGGTACGATTGAATCAGCAACCATTTGTCTGTCATTTACATAATCAAGTCTTATTTTGACTCCATCTGGTCTAATAATATAATTAGCCCCTGGATAGTTGTTTGGTCCAGTAAAAACTAATTTTTTTAATTTCTCTATATTCCAATTTGACACTGTTTCAGGAATGGTCAATTTTTTTGCAACCTCAAAGGGTATACCCACCTCTGAAATAGCAATATTGGGATCTGGTGAGATAACAGTTCGACTTGAAAAGTCAACTCGTTTTCCAGACAAAGAACCCCTAAATCTACCTTCCTTACCTTTTAATCTTTGAGTTAATGTTTTTAATGGACGTCCCGATCGATGATGAGCCTGAGGAATACCCGACACTTCATTATCAAAATAAGTAGTAACATGGTACTGCAATAAATCTACCAAGTCTTGGACAATTAATGGTGGAGTTCCTGCCTCTTTACTCTCTTTAAGTCGTTGATTCACTCGGATTATATCTACGAGTTTATGAGTTAAATCATCTTCAGATCGAATTCCTGTTTCAAGAATAATAGATGGCCTAACAGTGACTGGGGGGACTGGTAGAACTTGGAGTACAAACCATTCAGGACGAGCAGTAGACGGATCATACCCGAGCAGTTTTAGATCATCATCGCTAATATTTGATAATCTTTCTCGAATAGTTATAGGTAATAGTCGATTTTCTCCAGCATCAGTCTTTTCAACAAAAATAGTAGGTTTAGTAAAGATAAGATCATATTGTTCTTTTTGACAATGAGGACAAATTTTAATTTTTTTAGATTTTTCGATTATTTCATCTTTAATATTGTCTAATGTGATAACCGCATATGACGCTTTGGCATTTCTAATTTCTCTATAAGAATCTAGTTCTGAGTTTTCTAACTTAATTCTATTACAAGATCTACAAGTTGTAAGTAATAATTTATGAATATCATCTACAAATGCAATATGTAATACTGGTTCTGCTAATTCTATGTGACCAAAGTGACCAGGGCATTTTACAGAAGTATTTCCACAAGTTACACATTTTTGACCAGGTTCAAGAGTTCCTAAGCGATTATCCATCAATCCTCCCTGAACAGGCATTCCATCTTCATCATAGGTCTCGGGTGCGGTGATTTCAGCAACACTAAATTTCCTAATTTCAACAGGAGACCAAACGCTAAATTTTATTGCTCCTAAATTTTTAATTGATTCTTCCACATCTTTTCACCTTACCTATAGTTTGTCTTTTGGAATAAGTCTGGGGGCGATATTAAGACTCATCATTTCTTGAAGTAGTAATTTAAATGCATACGCGATAACAACAGTAGAAATCTTTGCCTTGTCTCCACAAACTCTGCAAATATATCTTCGCTGTTTTATATCATAGTATGACAACAGGCCACAACGTTCGCATACATTCACTTCTGCTTTATCTGACTCTTCAAGTAATCGATCTTTTAACATCATTGAGGCCCCATATGCAATAAGGCAATCCCTTTCCATTTCTCCAAATCGGAGCCCTCCTCCTCTTGCTCGACCTTCTGTAGGTTGTTTGGTTAACATTTGAACCTGTCCTCGAGCTCTACTATGAATCTTATCAGCTACCATGTGATGAAGTTTCTGATAATATACAACTCCAATATAAACTTCAACTGGGAATTTTAATCCTGTTCTCCCATCATACATTTCTTCTTTTCCACTATATTTGAATCCGTATTTTTCCATAAACCCTTTTATCTCGTTTAATTTTTCGCCTAGAAAAGCTGAACCGTCTACTACTTTTCCTCTTAGAGCGGCTGCTTTACCACCTAATGATTCCATAAATTGCCCTACAGTCATTCTAGAGGGAAATGCGTGTGGGTTTATCATTATATCGGGAACTATTCCATCCTGGGTATATGGTAAATCTTCCTGATTGACCAGCATTCCAAGAATTCCTTTTTGACCATGTCTCGAGGCAAATTTATCACCAATCTCAGGAATTCTCATATCTCTAACCCGAATTTTATACATTTTCCCACCTTCGACGGATTGGGTCATTATTACACTATCTACAACACCGTTCTCTGATGGTCTAACCCCTATCGAGGTATCACGTCTGTATGGTCCTTTCACTTCAAATTCTTTGTATTCTTCAATAAACCTTGGAGGAGATGTTCTACCAATCAAAATATCACCACCAGTAACTATAGCTTCATGCATAACTGCACCGTCTTGTTCTAATAATCGATATGCTTTTTCTCCTCGGAAGCCACGAATATTTTCATCTGCTGAAGGTAATTCAAAAGTATCCTTCATTCCTCCTGGATATTGTTTGGCTTCTGCTTCATATACTCTGTAAAAAAAAGTCCTAGCTAAACCTCGCTCTACTGATGATTTATTAAAAACTACCGCATCCTCTATGTTATATCCCTCAAATGGTAGTACTGCGACAATACAATTCTGTCCCGTGGGTCGTTCATCAAGCCCAAGAAGGTTTATTGCTTTAGTGCTAACGATAGGAGTTTGGGGATATAACATAAAATGTTGCCTAACATACGTGCTTGCATTCATTAGGGGTGTAGAAAATCCAAGGCTTTGTTTAGCCATAGCACTTTCATATGTATTTCGAGGAGACTGATTATGTTCAGGATATGGTATTACAGATGCACCAATTCCTAGAATGGATGGAGGGTATATTTCAATATGAGTTGTAGTAGTGTCTATTGCATTTAAGTCAATAGAGATAAAACAATTTTCTTCTTCATTAGCATCGACCAATTCTATTATTCCCATATAAATAAGATCGATCCATGAGAGAAACTTTTTATTGATCTTCTCAACAACTTCTGATGTCATCAGAGATTTTCCTTCTTTGACAATTGCAAGTGGCCTTAGAACACGTCCAGAGTTACACGATATGTATAATCTTTTTGTTGCATTTGGATTTAAGGAAGAGTAAAAATAAATCCCAATATGGGGATGGATTTTACCATTTCTACGAAGGTTTTTCAGAGTATTTGCGAGTTGTAAACCATCTTCTATGTACCCTATTAATTTCCCATCCACAAATATTCGGCAACCATTGTATCTTAAACTTTCATCTGCATCATCAATATGTTGAACCCTCAATTCATATAGTTTTTCTATAATTTCTGAGGATTGGACACTTACTGAAATTATGGCAGACAGAGCGAGATTTTTTACGAGCCCACAATTTGAACCTTCAGGAGTCTCTGCTGGGCATATTCTCCCGAAATGAGTTGTATGTAAATCCCTCGCTTCAAAGTTAGGTTGACTTCTACTGAGAGGAGACTGAATTCTACGCAAGTGACTAATGGTAGACATATAATTAGTTCTATCTAGCAATTGTGTCACACCTACTCTCCCTCTACCCCAGTTACCTGTGGCTATTGCATTATTCAATTTATCAGATATTATACCTGGCCTGACCGCTGCTGCTACTGCGTTAATTCCTCTTTTTTGACCAGAGCGTTCAAGTTGATACTTCATATCTCTTATCAAATTTCTAAATGCCGTCCTAAAAAGATCAGCAAGCATTTGTCCTGCAAATTTTATAACCTTATTGCCATAATGATCTTTATCATCATTATCCACCCATCCAAGTTTAAGTTCTACTAACTTACTAGCAGCTTCCCCAAGAAAAAGAGCTTTTTCCCCCCGGTTTTCTGGATTCTTTCCTAAGTGAGGTAACAATCCCCAATCGAGTAATGTTTCAGCACGTTTTATTTGGAATTCTTCTAGCATACCTGGGGCAATTCTTTTGCTGATATAGACAATAGCATCTCTGCTTGAAATTATTTCACCTACTTTTTCAAATGAAGGCTCTAATTCATCCTGTATTTTTTCTTTAAATGATACAGCATTGGCTATATCTCTGTCAGATTCTAACCCCAAAGCACGAATCAATGTTACCAAAGGAATATCAACTGGAGAGCCAGGAATCTTTGCTACTATTGAACCATCGGGTTTCATAATTAGTTCTAATTTTGCCCTATAGCCAACTATTGAAGAATAAACTTTTGCTTTATAATTTAGTGTTCCAGCAGTTTCTTCCGCATCAACAATAATTTTATTATATGATAAATCTTCTAATCCAACTATGACTCTTTCTGATCCATTTATAACAAAATATCCTCCTGGATCTCGAGGGTCTTCTCCTAATTCGATTAATTTAGATTCTGGAAGATTATGAAGGATACAAACATTAGATTTTACCATGACCGGCATATCACCTACATGAATGAACCGAGATTCTATGATACGACCATCTTCTACTATACTGCATTCAAGCATAATTGGAGAAGCATATGTAAGATTTCGAAGTCTAGCTTCGACAGGAGCAACATGAGTAATAGATCCATCTAGCTCCATTATTCGAGGACGTTGAAGTTTTATTTTGCCTAGTTTCAACTTATACGGAAATTCAGCTGTTTCTATTTCAACTTCATTTACTTCATCTATTATACTTTGTAATCCAGACTCCATAAACTCATTGTAAGAATTCAAATGTTGGCGTGCAATACCTTCTCTTCTTAAAATATCGTTAATAATAGGCCATATATCAACAAAATTACTTACCAAATAACTTGTATCTCCTTAGCCTTGTACTACATATCTGTAATATACACTTTCACCTGCGGTTGGACTTTTTCTTGTAATTTTAATTATATCTCCTGGTCGAATATCTAAGTCTTCTAGTCCTTTATCGCTTGACATAATATAAGGTAGTTGATTAGTTCTTACGTTAAATTTTTTAAGGATTTGTTCAGATTCGTCTTTTGGAAGAATTTCGTGTTTAGGTTGATAGATGTGATTCTTTACTTTGACAATTTTTTTATCTGCTGACAGATTTACAAACCTCCTCTAAATTTATCAGTAGATGAATAATTCTTAATAAAAATAGCTTCTCGCAATACGAAATCAGTAACATTCATGGAGTAAGAGGTATATGTAGTTTCTTACAATTTTTGGACCACTAAGCTTTCTTTATAATTAGGCCTTCGGAGGGATTTGAACCCTCCTCAAGCGGTTTCTATCCGATTATTTATAATAAAAGACCACAGCCGCCTATACTAACCAGGCTATACTACGAAGGCCACGAATAATTTATGAAATTCTGTAATATTTATTCTTTAGAGGAATGAAATTGCTAATCAACATTCACGATCATCAATCAAACCACGTTTAAAAACTTCTATTTGTCTTTTTTCTAGTTCTTCACAAATTTTGTTCATTCCGATTGAATCCCCTGCCAAATGTCCAAGGATTACAAGATTCTTACATCTTTTGTCTTTTTTTACTTTTAAAAGTTCATTATAATCAATATGGAGATATATTACTGTGGAAACATTATTTTCATAATATGTACGTGCAATCTCATATCCGCCATTTGATCCAGCTGCTATAACAAGGACCCACTCACCAATTTCATTACTTGACTTTCCATTGCAAATTATAACTCTTGTTAAAGCTTTTTTGAATTCTGTTATCTCTTTAATTGCTTTCACTAAATCCGAGACATATTTTAATTTAGAGTTATAAAGTTTCAATAAAAGAACTTTCCTCATATATTCATCAAGAGGTTGATGTATATTCAATAATGGCATGTTGAGACTTTTTGCAATGCTTATCACATCATTGTAAATGAGAGAATGAGATTTTAAATAGGCCTTATATTTTAAATTTTTAACCAATGAAATTGCTAAATTTTTTTTGATACCTTTTTCTACCATATATTCGACATGTCTATTAAAAACTTTATGAAATGAAATCGCTGATTGTCCGATGGGATGATGTGTTAAGACACAATCACAACCGAGGTTTTTAGCGAAAGAAATATCAAAGCTACTTACATCAATGGAAACAAAAACCTTTTTTATATTATCACCCTTTACATGAATTGCACTATCATATGGTGTTTTTTTCCATCCAGCTAAATCGAGTCCAATTTTCATTAATTCACCTGTATCCAATCCTTTCAATACTATAAGATTATCATTATTGTCGCATATTTATTTTTAAATTAATCTCTCCTTTTTCTAATTTAATAATAATAAGGGTTATTTTATGAAATCTTAAATAGAATATGACTGTATAGGTAAAAAATAATAATAATAAAACCTATGAAAAATTGATTTATAGTGTTTAATAAATTTATTAATTTTTATCTCCGCTACCAAAATATTAATTTAAAAATCTCATTCATATTAATCTCATTACAATTATTACACCTCTATTGGCTTACCACAGATGTTGTAATATATCGTCTTACAGGAATAGATTATTTTACAGAATTATCTGATTTTATTTTGTTATTTATAATAATTGACTATATAGAAATTCCAGCTTTAGTTTCAGGTGTAATATATTACTCATTTACTATAATATTTGATAAAAAAGAAAAAGAAAAAAGGATTAAAAATACCATTCTCTTAATATTATTGTCAATCCAATCAATTCATATCTTTTGGATTACGGATGAGGTTGTTTATTCAACTTTCGTAGGTTCCGATTTAATCTATATACCAGAGTATTTTGCTTGGATTGCAATACTAATAGATTATCTTGAATTGCCTGTTATTTATGATCTTTTAAAAAGAATCATCAGAAAAGAAAGATAAAAAATGATACCTCTATGAATTATACATTATAGAGAATATAGTTCTTCACAAATAAGTATATAACACAAACGATATAATGTTACCATGATGAGGTAACTAATTGTATATAAAATTATATAATAGGTGACAAGCTTTAACTTTTAGTTTATTCTTGAATAATATTAGGTTCAAAATATTCTTTTATCCATCTGTTAGTATATCTCTCTTGATTTTGCAGAACTACTATTCGAGATATTTCACTTTCATCCATAATTTTATAATCTTGCAAGTTTCTTTGAAGAGTATTAGTAAATTCTCTTACCTCTTTAATATCAAGCATATTGTTATGCTCTAGCCTATTGGTTGACATGCCTATATGCATATATGATTTAACTTCAATAAAATGTGGACTAGCCTTATTGATTAGATCTACAAATTCAGGGATATTATCTAAATCAGAATTATAATTTCGAATAAGGGTGATTCGTAAAACCGTTCTTGTATGAATTTGAGAAAGAATATTTAACGTTCTAAGCCATCTATCCCAAGAATCTTTATATTTAGGTCTATTTATTTGATAAAACATTTTTTTGTTTGATGCATTTGTAGACAAATATAATTGAGTTGGTAAAGCATCTTCCTTTATTAATCGATTAATCATTTCTGGTTCCTGGCCATTTGTTACCAAAAATACAGACTTTGTATTCTTTAATGATTTAAGATATTTAATTAAATTTGGAAGTTTAGGATACATTGTTGGTTCGCCGGATAAAGAAATTGCATAATGAGCAGGAAATAATGATTCATCCAGTTTTTTCTTATTAGATTTATCATTACCATAAAATCCCATAATTAGTCTTTCTCTTTCTTTCAATAGTTGATGTATAATTGAGTCTGGTTCGTCAACTAAATGCTCAGGCATTTGTAATGTATCATAAAATTCAGTTGGACGCCAACAATATATACACCTATTTTCGCAATTCATTGCAGTGGGAGTCATTTCCATACATCTATGAGTAGATATACCATAGAATTTGTGTTTATAGCAATTACCATCATCATAAAAAGATTTTTTGGTCCAATGGCACAATTCGACTGCAGAATGGTTAAATACACCATACTTTGCTTTACGAAGTTTTGCTTGTAAACTTGGAGTAATATTTATCAAATTATTTTGTGTATTATGATAAACATATTCATCCGAACAACTCATTAATTAAAATACAAATTTAACTTATTTATATTTTGATTAATATGTATGCCATATTGTAATTACTAAATAAAAAAAATACAATTACTTTTACATATAGTATCTTAACACTGATATTATTAGATTGAGTAAAACTCTTGCTATTGATTTAGACTCGGTTTTAGCAGATGTTGTAGTGACATGGGTTGATGAATATAATAGATTAAAGAGTTCTAATATAATAAAAGAAGATATTATTGCTTGGGATATTCATACTATATTACCAATAACTGAAAATGAAAGTAATTCATTATTTTCCGACGTATGGATGTATAGGTGGAAGGATATCCCTCCCACTCAAAATAGGATTGGAAATATAATAGAAAAACTAAAAACTCATAATTATAGAATATCTATTCTAACAAGAAGAGATAGAAAAACGCTTCCTTATGTCTATAATTGGTTAGAAACTAATAATGTAGACTGCGATGATCTAATCTGCGTTTTTGATGCCATTCCCAAAAGTATTTATCCCTTTGATATTTTAATTGATGATGCTCCTCAAAATATAGTTGATATAAAATTTCCAAGGAAAGGGATTTTATTTGATCAACCCTGGAATAGAAGTTTTAATTGGCCAGTTAGAATAAACCAGTTATCAGATTTATTTCATTATCTACCATAATTTTAGAGGAATAACATAAAAAAATTAACTGTTATCTAATTCAATTAATGCTCTATTTATTAAGGATGAGACCCCATTAAATTGTATTAACATTTCTACTGCGTTATCAAAAGCATCTTTCCCACGATACCCTTCATCATATTTCATTATCACAGTTCCCATATTTGTTTCGATGATAATAACTAAAATTGAATAATCTCCTAGAATTTTATGATTTTTGGTAATATATAACGATAATTGTAGTTTTTTTATAAAATAATTACTATCATACATAATATTACTTAAAATAATTTTGGACTTTTTAGGGAGTCTTTGTAGTAAATTGTTAAGTTCTAAGTCAATAGTAATTCTTTTATTATTCATAGTCAAGGAACCTGATCCATTCTGGAAACCATAAATTATTTTCTGAAACGCCTATTCCTTTAGCCAATAAATAGGGAGAATTATAAAACGTTTTTTCACATACAAGTTCATCAGCAATGTAAGCATTAAGTTTCTCTATAGAGGTAACTTTTCCCATATATTTATTAGCAATAAAATCTCTATTAGAAGTATATAAACCAACTTGTCGTCCATCAATAGTAGGAACATAACTAACTATTACATCAATTTTTTTTACTCCACTTTTATTCAAATAATAAATTGTTTCTTTTGCAGTACTACCGGTTTGAATAGTTCCTTGAATTGAACCCACTTTTTTATCCTTAGTTATACTTTCTAAAATAAATTTCAGGGATTTGCCAGTAGTAAGCAATTTATTTTTACTTACCTCCTCTGAAAAATCAATCATATGATCTGAGTCATCATATCTATCTTTGATTACTCCTTCAGAGATTTCAAAATTTAAAATAGATTTTTGTAATTCTATTCCTATTCCAAGAGCCATAGGTCTAGTATAATCAGGCTCAGCATATACGGAATCTAGATCAATATATTTTGATAAATAATTCGCTTGAATTTTTCCAATATTTCTTCTTATTGTATATATACTCTTATTGTTAAAGGTGCTTGTTACGTGAGATTCTCTTATAAATTCAAAAGGGTCCATTAGCATTTTATTTCTTTCGAGAATTGTTAATTCTTGTATGTGATTTTGGCTCGTAATTTTAAGCAATTGCCCCATTTTTACATCGCTAAATGTAAATCTAGGAAAAGAAATTTTCAAGGAATTTTCTGATGAATAAATTACTAAACCCTTATCTGGTGCCAACGCCATTATTAATGGTTTAAAGCCGGTACTATTTCGAAAAACAAAAATTGAATCTTTTACTTTTAGAATGAGATTTCCTCTCAGGTGTCTATCCAAAAATTCTGCTGCCCGACTATTATCTTTTTTTTCATCTATTAATCTAATAAAGATGGAATATATCTGAAATAAGGGGTCTGCATCTTTTGCAGATCCTATATATGGATGAAGATATAACTTTTCAGTATCAACCAAAAAACCGTCTAACGCAATTTTGATAGAATACATACTGGGAAATAATGGAGCACGTTTGGAAAGATAACCAATAGCATTGGAACCGATTAATTTCTTTTTTTTTACTAAGCTTGATAAAACTTCATTTGATGGAATGGATCCTTTATTTTCTAAAACTCTTTCTCCCACCATCATTTTCCAATATGCCTTTCCTCTATGTTGAACCATCCTCATTGCGCTTACAAGATAAAAAAGGACCTCACCTGTCGATTCTCTTTTAGTATCAAAATCATAAATTGCCACTATCCCAGCCAAGGTTATATAACTTTTATCAAGATGTTGTATTAAATATATAAAAATTATAGAAGATAAAGGTTTAGGAATTAAAATTTATTAGCAGATGACTGTGACTCATAAATTATAATAAAAAAAATAAAAAATACTAATAATGCTATTATGACTTAATATTATTATGATTATAGGAGTTATCGGAAAAGCTAATGTTGGGAAATCTACTTTTTTTAATTCTGCAACTAATCTATCCGTTCCTTCCGCAAACTATCCTTTTACTACTATCCAACCTAACATAGGCATAAGTTATGTTAGGGAAAAATGTGTATGTAGGGAATTTGGAGTTCAAGACAATCCCCAACATTCGATATGTATAGATGGCAATAGATTTGTACCTATAAAATTAATAGACGTTGCAGGACTAGTTCCTGGCGCTCATTTAGGAAAAGGATTGGGAAATAAATTTCTAGATGATGCAAGACAAGCCGATGCATTAATCCATGTAGTAGACGCCTCAGGTTCAACTGACTCTGAAGGTAAAGCTGTTGAAAAGTCTCAGGGTGATCCTCTCTATGATATTAAGTTTGTTGAGGACGAATTTGATCAATGGGTTCTTTCAATTGTTAATAGAGATTGGAACAAAACTTCTAGGGATATGACAAATCAAAAATTGAAACTTGAACAAATACTAACAAAAAGGCTCTCTGGATTATCTGTTAGTATCGATACAATTTCAAATGCATTGACTACTATGGGTTTGATTAATAAAAATCCTGATGAATGGACTCAAATTGATTTATTAGAGTTTGTAAGATTAATAAGAAAAAATTCAAAGCCTTTTCTAATATTAGCTAATAAAGCGGATGTTTCTTCCTCCCAACAGAATATAGTAAAAATAAAACAGCAGAATAATATAGTAATTCCATGTGCCTCAGAAGGTGAATTAGTTCTTAGGAAAGGGGCCAAAAAAGGTTTATGGTATTATCTTCCAGGAGACACTAATTTTGAATTAAAAGATCAAGATCTCTTAAATGAACAACAAAAAAAAGCATTATTAATAATAAGATCTGTATTAGACAAATATGGCTCTACCGGAGTTCAGGAAGCTATAAACACGGTATGTTTCAAATTACTAAATCTAATCATAGTATATCCTGTTGAAGACGAAATAAAATTATCTGATAAAAATGGAAATGTCCTTCCTCATGCACTTTTATTACAAAAAGGATCAACCGCAAAAGACTTGGCCATAAATATTCATGACGATTTGGCGAAAGGATTTATGTTCGCTATTGATGTAAGAAATAAACAAAGAATTGGAGCTGACTACGAATTGAAACATAATGATGTAATAAAAATAGTCTCTACTACTAGTAGAGGATAATTATGAAAAATAATTTAAAAAAGAATATTATTTTTTGTCTGGGAATCGAAAGCACTGCTCATACTTTTGGATGTTCAGTAATTCAATTTGATCTGTTTAAAAAAAAAGGCAAAATAATAGCAGAGTCGAGAACTGTATATAAACCTCCTGATGGAGCAGGTATACACCCACGGGAAGCTTCTAGACATCATTTGGATAACTCTCCTAATGTTTTGAGGGAAGTATTAATCCATGCTGATTTAAAGCCTAAAGAAATCAACTTAATTTCATATTCAGCTGGTCCTGGGTTGGGACCTTGTCTTAGAGTTGGCGCAGTTATTGCTAGAGCGTTATCATCATATTACAATATACCATTAATACCAGTGAATCATGCTTTAGGACATATTGAATTAGGTATAATGCTTACTCAATGTCAGGATCCTCTCGTTTTATTAGTATCTGGGGGCCATACCATGGTATTAGCATTTTCAAATAAAAAATGGAGAGTATTTGGTGAAACCCAAGATATCACAATTGGACAATTATTAGATCAATTTGGAAGATTTTTAGGTTTTGCTTCCCCTTGTGGAAATAAAATTGAAGAATATGCAAGCCAGTCTACAAAAAAATATTATCATTTACCCTATATTGTAAAAGGTAATGATGTTTCATTTTCTGGTATCTTAACTGCTGCTAAAAAATTGATAGAGAATAAATATAATAAATTTGACATCTGTTTTTCACTTCAGGAAACCGCATTTGCCATGTTAACTGAAGTTGTTGAAAGAGCATTAGCTTTTACAGAAAAAAAAGAAGTTTTGATAGTAGGAGGAGTTTCTGCAAATAACCGTCTTTCTACGATGTTAAAAATAGCCTCGAAAAGGCAAAAAGCAACATTGTATAATTGTCCTCTACACTTTTCAGGTGATAATGGAGCTCAAATCGCGTGGACAGCAATATGTGAGAAGATTGCATCAGGTAGAACAGTCAAAGTACAAAATGCATTGATAAATCAGTCTTGGAGATTAGACAAAGTAGAAGTAAACTGGAGATAGAAAAAATTTCTTACAATATAGTTAGGAATCATCATTGTATGTTGGATTTAGATTTTTCTATCTCTTTTGCCCATTTAGAATTATTGAACACACCGAATTTGTAGATATCATTTTGTATTGTTATAACCACTACTTTCTTTATAACAAATCCTTCTGGTTTTGATGCCTTAATTTCTACTAAAGGAATATCAAGTAATAACTCCTCTGTTCTTTTAGAAAGCGTTGCAAGAGTCCCTTCAGTTTTTTCAAAAAGTAATCTTTGATTTGTCAATGTTAATAATCCATTCTTTAAGTGATCTTCAGAACAGTCTTCCTGAAGAATTAGTTTTTCTCCCTTTCTTGGTTGTATAGAACTCACATTTTTATTCTTAATAGATCGGTATATTATCATTGCATTATGGAATTATAAAAAGAGGTGCAGAAGCTGATGTCTTTTTAATATTATGGTATAAACAGATGGCGATTTCAAAATTAAGAAATCCTAAAAAATATAGAAATATAACATTGGACAATTTAATAAGAAGACGGAGGACTATACATGAAGCTAATATGTTACATGATGTAAAGAAAATAGGAATAAAAACTCCTTTTCTATATTTTGTTGATCCAAAACGTGCTGAAATTATAATGGAATATATTGATGGAGAGAATGTAAAAGATATACTTTCGAAGGAAATTGGATTTAAAATAGGTAAATATGTTTCTAATCTTCATAATAAAAACATAATACATGGAGATTTGAATACTTCAAATTTTATAAAACGTAAGGAGGATCTTTATTTAATCGATTTTGGTCTTTCTTTTTACTCGGAACGAATTGAAGATATGGCTACTGATATTAGGATAATAAAAGAAATTTTAAGTAGTGCACATATACATATTTTTGACGAAACCTATGAAAGCTTTTTGGAAGGATATGCATTAGTTACTAATAACAATTTTAAACAAATCTTAAAAGTAGTCAAGGATATCGAAGGACGAGGAAGATATGCAAGAGTTGTTTAATACAATAATATACAGATAGAAAATCTTTTTGTTATTTATAATCTATTAAATAAGATTTACTATAATAAACTTCGTATGAATGTATTATTTTTTGTAAGTACTAATATTCATAAATACTATGAAATGAAATTCATATTACAAAATAGAATCACTGATCTAAACTTCAATTTTTATAAACAAAATCTTATCGAAATACAAGACGATAAAATAGAAAAAATTGCTATAGAGAAAGCAAAATCTGCTTATAATATTGTACAAAGACCTATAATAATAGAAGATGATGGATTATTTATTAACTCATTAAATGGTTTTCCAGGACAATATTCATCCTTTGTATTTAGATCAATAGGTAATAGAGGTATCCTACGTCTTTTAAAAGGAAATAAAGATAGATGTGCATTTTTTAAATCAATTATTGTATACAGCAATGGAAATATTGCAAAAGCCTTTTCCGGTCAGATTAATGGAAATATATCATCAACAATAACAGATAATGGCTGGGGTTATGATCCCATTTTTATTCCGTGGAATAAGCATGATAATAATAAAAATGAAACATTTGCTAAATTAAGTAAAACGAATAAAAAGAATAAATTATCTCATAGAAGAATTGCTTTAGATAAATTCGTTAAATGGTTTAAGCAAAATAATAAATTAAAAAAATTATGACATTTATATCTGTAATCAAAAAAAGTATAGTAAATTAACAAATTATCACTCGTGTAAATAATTTGTAACTATAAAATTTATAAAGTGAAATAAATACTATTTTTTTTTTATATAAATTACTTCAAATTAAAAAAGAAAATAAATTGTTTATGTTTAATGCAAGATAATCTTCTATTTAAAAGTATCGTACTCATTATATTAAATAACAACTTTATTATATAAAGATGAAAAATCGCAGCAGGTATGAGGTAATTGCAGCTATACTAACTTCTTGCATTAGAATGGAAACACGCACAAAAATTATGTATAAAGCTATGCTAAGTAACGATCAATGTAAATTGTATATACAATTTTTATTAAAATGTGGGCTAATTAAGGAAATGACTAATGGTGAAAAAAGATATTATTCCATAACTGAAAGTGGAAATAAATTTTTGTTCAATTTTGAGAAACTAAAACAAATGCTTCCTACAATAATGGAGGAAGATATTCATGATCATTACAATTTGACAGTTTGAATTTCCAATAAAACTTTTACCTCATTCTCTAATCATATTTCTGCGATAAAAAATCAATTTTTATTAATTATTTACCTGGGGAAAACATAATTTTTAACTTTTTACATTAAATTTAGATTTAACTTATTTTTTCTAATTACCTTATGAGATTGTCTCTCTTGAAGTTCATTCATTTATTGCAATACTTCTATTTTATACAATGTAACTATTTTTATAGATTGATGGTTAATGATAGACCTTCTGATAGAAAGTATTCTTCTCTTATTATTTTACTGAAACTTTATAATTTGAATAAGGTACCTTATCAAAAATTATATATGATCGGCATAAAATTAAGTTTTTGATATTGGAAGGTTTCTTAAATTTATTGTTTGGTTATGTTAATTCAATTTGCCCGAAAAGAGCTCAAATCAAGAATATAATAATATATGAGAACAAGAAGATAAAAAAAATTAAACTAGTAAATTGATTTCATATTCAAGTAGTTTAATTCTAAGATTTAACAAGGAACATATTTACATTTAAACAAATAACAATTTGATTTTAAATAATAGTAAAAATATGAAAATTTTATGAATATTTTAACCAGAAGTTTAATAGTCCTCTTTATTTGTTAATTGAAATATCATCATAAATGAAATTTATTTTTATCTTATGAAGATAATCTTACTGTTAAAATTTCTTGAGTATTTCTAATATTTTTTACTATAATTCTCAGTTTTTACATCGCAATCCCTAACTATTTAAAATTTTGAAATTATGCTTAAACATGTGAGCAAATAATGTAAATTATATCAAACTATAACCTCTGTCAAAATACTAATAATGAAATGTATATTATAACAGAAATTATTCCTTTTTTGTTGAATAAATATCTCCAAATAGGAATTATTTTATCCTAAAATCTACATTAATAGAGTAATTTAAATAGGAGATCATGAAATATATCTTTGTGTTAACACATAATATTTTTCCGTTAAGAGAATGGCATCTTGAACATATGCAAAAAACCGTTGTAAAATTCGTAACAGGGCTATCTGATAACCCTACTAGATGGGAGAAAAGACAAAACAAAAAATACAACAATATATTTTGTGTTCAGAGAAGATTAAGTCATGATATTAAACACGGGGTGACTAATGAGGAAATTCAGTTATTTTTACAAAAAATAGGGAGTGATTCAGCTTTTACAGATTTGCGCAATAAAGAAGGTTTTAAAGAACGATTTTTAGAAATAGAAACCTTTTTGACTTGAAAATAAAACTATAATAAAAATTTTAATTTACTAAAATTTGTACAAGTTAATTTCCATGTCAAATTTATAAAAGGAAGCTGATTAATGTCTCTATTTTTTATTTTACGATTAAAAAATATCTTCCCTCCGTAGACCTACTATGATATTACCCAAAAATTCTTTCTAAATCATTAAAGATTTCTCCGGTATTATGGGGACTTCAAAAATAACACTTATAAAAATAACAATATAGATATCCTCCAGGGGGCCGGTGGTCTAGCCTGGTTAGGATACCGCCTTGACATGGCGGGGCTCACGTGTTCGAATCACGTCCGGCCCACTTTATGAACATCATTATTTTGAGGGAAAAACCTCAGCCCTAGCTGTTACTATTATCTGTAATAAACTTCTACCACAGTATAATCACACTGGATAGCTTTAACATTTCGTTCAGTCTTCTAATACTTTCTTACTATCTTATTTTGTACCATAATGAAGGGGATATATTCTCGTATCTCTAAGGCTACAAGCTCTTATTACTATAAATTCATATTTCTTGAGGAGAAATTATTATTTTTCAAAACAATTAAAATATATGTTCAAGAATAGAGGACATAACCCAATATGAACAACTAAAAATATATATAAAATTATCTGTATTATATACTACCACTATATAATTGTAAAGAGTACATTGTTGTATATAACTCATGTTTTTGTTTCGGTTAAGTTAGGTAAAATGGTATATACAATAAAATACTGGTCAATACAGTGATAAAGGAGCTTTGACTTTATTTTTAATAGATTTATCACGTATTTTTATCGAAGTGTGGTTGAAGAGGTAATCAATTATTATTCTTAAAATAATGTCAATGGAGTTTAGATATTATGTCGCTAAGATTTCTATAAAGCATTTAAAAAGTGTATGGATATACTCTGTAACAGTGTTCCACCATTATAACGAAATTAAATTCAAAAAACCCTATAGATGAATTTATTTTATCATCTTCAATCGATAAATCATTTCACGTGCTATAAGAAAGATTGATCAGAAGGCAGCCAAATTAGAACTTTCATTTTATCAAATGATCTTTATAGTGATTTAAGAAGACTTAATTGAAACTAAAAAAATGGCAAGCTAAGCTTTTTGATTGAACCTGTAGTTTAACAACAATAGAATTTCTAGGCTTCTGTTGAAATGCTCAGTTTTTTTAACGATTAGATAGGAAGTATTTCTAGTAAAGATTTTAAAGAAAGAAATTGATTATATATTACCTTCTGCAGCAAATGGTGTACCGGGTTTCGGTCCCGTTCCCCGAGACACTATTATGGTAAAGAGGAAAGGCCAAATACGGGACTGGCCGAAATAAGCCTCTTACCTGCAGAAGGAAAAAAGTAGTTTTTCTAATCATTCTAACAGGGAATTGTATATATTTTAAAAAGTAATATAATGATTTAATGACGTACATTGAGCGAAAGACGATACTATTACAATAAAAATTGTGAAATAAATTTTATTTTAAAAGATAGAACTAAGTTCTATAATTTTCTTTTTTCTCATATATTATATTTATACTATATTTAGTGCGATCGAATTAGACAATTACTATTATTAAATAAGAGAATCAAGTTTACTTACATCTTTAAATAAGACTGAGATGCTTAACACAATATATATGATCGTTATTTTCTTTTAACAATATAGTATTTTAAGGTAAAATAATTTTTGATTTGCTACCAGCTTTTCGACTCCTCCACTAATTAGAATTCATAGAGAGATTTTTTATTTGAATTAGATATTTTCTTTCCTTTATTATTCATTATTTCATAAAAATACAAAAAAATTGAGATTAAAATTTTAGAAATGCTCATATACTCTTGTAATAGTATTATTTATATGTCTGCTTTAAATGAGATTAGAAAATTTTTTCAAGGGTTGCAGACATTATATCAGACCTATTTACCAAAAGTAGATCCTGTTTTAATTAATGATTTATTAGCAAGACAACAAAAGAATCCTGATACTGATAATGCACCCTTTTACATGGTTGAAATGTTTACAGAGGTTGGAACAGATGAAGAAGCAAAAAGAGAATTTATAATCCGAAAAACAGGAATGGCACCAGCTATATATGATAAAGGTACTCATTATGTAACCAATCAGAGACTTACACTAGAATTACTTAATGAATTAGCTGAGCCAGAAGATG
>DASUCH010000075.1:0-15898 GCA_035762785.1 Nitrososphaeraceae archaeon
GGAACAAGAATATTGCCTTCACCGTCAATGTATTTCATCTATATTAGAATTAAACAAATATCATATAAAATTAACTTAATATTTTCGTTATTGAATATAGTTTAAGATAAAATTCTGATAATATAGGAAAGTATATTTTGCTATGAATAAAAATATCTCAATTTATAGTTGAATCCAATGAATAAAATTAAATTATTACATAGTAAGAGAGTCTATTCAGGAAAGATATCAATTAGAAAAGATGAATTTATTTTACAAGACAAAAAAATTCAGAAGGAGATTGTTGAACATTCTCCATCGGTAGGACTTGTTCCTATAATCGATTATTCAAATATTCTTCTAATCACTCAGTATCGACATCCAGCAAAAAGAACTCTATTAGAAATACCTGCTGGAAAAATAGAAGATGGAGAAACTAAAGAGCAGGCTGCTAGAAGAGAATTATATGAAGAGACTGGTTACGCAGGAACATTATCTTTTTTGACTAAATGGTATTTAGCACCAAGCTACGATACAGAACTAATGTATATTTTTTTAGTAACGAATTTAAAAAAAATGAACTATAAACAAGGTAAGGATGATGATGAAAATATAAAATTAAAAAAACTAAGTCTAAAAACTGCATTAAAAAAATGCATCAATGGTGAAATTATAGATTGTAAAACGGTTGCAGCATTACTTGCTTATCAAGAATATATCAAACCAGTGATATAAAAATAAATAACTATAAAATGTTATGTGATTACAAATTCAAATAATTCTATAATATATTGATGAATAAAATAAAATATAATTATTTATGATCATGTAGTTAGAGTTAAGATAGCTTGTGCTATGTCACCTTTAGAATCAGTCAAGGCTTGAATAGCTTTTTCTTTTGATACATTAGCTTGCTGCATCACTAATATTATGTCCTCTTCTTTTAAAGATGGAGTCTCTCTTTGTTTTTCTTCTATGTCTGTAGCAATAATTTGGAAAATTGTATTATCTTTTCCTTTCATTTCAACTACTTGCGGTTTGATTAGATACATTTCTTTAGTCTCAGTTTTTATTATTACCTCTTCAATTCCTTCCATCTCATTCATATCTAGACCCATTTTTCCAAGCATTCTTCTCATTTCTCTATTTCCTCCACGCATCATTATCTATTACCTCTAAGATCATTGATTGTTTCTACTTTTTATTCCTTCTCTAATTTTTACGGCGACACCATAATCAAATTTTTTCATTGTCTTGTTTCCACATACAGCTTTTCCCACGGCCAATACTTCATATTTACTATCAATGACTACTACGTCTGATCCACTATTGACATTTTTTCCACACCACTTCACATGTTTACAAAATAATGATCTTCCTTCACTAATGAATGGTATTACCTCATCTTCTGCAATAATACAATTCTCTATGAATTGTGTATATTTTATCATCATTTTTGCGCCAAATATAGTTAAAGCAAGTCCTCCATCTTTACGTAAAGTTGCAAATAAATTTGATTCTATAGAAAAATTTTTAATTCTGCCCGTTCTCTTTGAAAATTCGCATCGTATATCTGGGAATTCTTCATTTACATTTGTATCAAAAAGAACAGATATATGATTAATCAGTTTATTTCGAGGGTTTAAAGGTAAAGGTTTCAATTTCCAAGTATCTAATAAAATATGTATTATAAAAAATATTATTATTTCCTTATTATATTGCTTTTATATTGGAAGAAAAAATTAAATTTTAAAAACACAAAATACTATTTCTACTGGAATGGAATAATTTGAAATAATTTACTAAAGAAGATGATTATACATTAAGCATGCTCTTATTTTTATTGACGGACCTTGATTTAGAATTAGAAATAAGCATTATAGATATTATAACCAAATACGTTAGAAATTTATATAACTATAAACACGACATGTTAGAAAAGAAAGACTTTATTTCTTGTTTAGATATTGTTATATTATGCCCTCATTCTGTGAATTATGTGGAAATTCCATTCAAAGTCCAAAAAATGTAATTATTGATGGTAGTATTTTCAATGTATGTTTATCATGTTCAAAACGTGGAAAACTATATGAACCTAATCAGCCTTCAAAAAAAACATTTCCTCAAAAAAATGGCTCCACACAGGCATCTCAAAAAAAACCAATTAAGGTTTATCCTTCTAAGACAATTCCAATTACTGATGAAAAAATACTAAGACCAGATTTTGGGAAGATTATAAGAGAAGCTAGAATGAAAAAAGGAATGACTCAGGAAAGTGTAGCAAATCAACTAAGCGAAAAAATTACTTTGTACAAAAAAATAGAAACAGGTGGAATTAAACCCAATGACATATTATCAAAAAAACTAGAACGATATCTAGGAATTCAACTATATGAAAATCTTGTTGAAAATAATAAAAATGAAGATGATTAGTTATGAATTTTAATAGTGCTCTTCTAATAACATATCCTATTGAAGAATCTGTTAATGAAGCCTTATCTTTGGCTGAGACAGCAGGTTATGTAGTTAAAAAAATAGTCAAACAGAAACATATTACACAATCAAAGTATGGAATTGGTAAAGGAAAAGCATATGAGATTAAGGATCTGGTAAATGATCTAAATATTGACATAATTCTTTTTGATGAAGTATTAAAACCTACACAACAATATAATTTAGCATTTTTATGTAAGAGAGATATTATAGATAGAGAACGATTAATATTAGAAATATTCGAACGTCGGGCCAGTACATCAGAATCACGTATACAAATTAAATTAGCTCAATTAAGATATGAAATGGTTAGAATAAAAGAAAAGGTAAGACTTGCAAAAATGGGTGAACAACCAGGATTTTTTGGTCTGGGGAAATATGATGCTGATGTTTATTCATTGGATCTTAAATCACAAATGAGCGTTTTAAAGAAAAAACTAGAGAAAGAGGAAAACAGAAGAACACTATATAGAAATCAACGTAACAGAATAGGTATTTCAACCATTTCATTGGTTGGTTATACATCATCAGGTAAAACTACACTATTTAATTCTTTAACGGGAGAATCAAAAGAAGTAGGCAAAGAAATGTTTACTACTCTATCTACGGTTACGAGATCCTTATACATGAATTCTAATCAAAAGTTATTATTATCTGACACTGTAGGATTTGTAAACAAATTACCAGCTTATATGATAGATGCGTTTAAATCAACTCTACATGAACTTGTTTTTTCCAAATTGATTTTGTTAGTAATAGATGTTAGTCAAACTATCAAAAATATAAAAATAAACTTGAATAGCTGTCTTCATATAATAAATGAATTACAAATTCCATCAACAAAAATACTGTATTTACTAAATAAAGTTGATTTAACTACTGTAAGTAATGCCTATGAGAAAGCTAAGATGTTAGATTTAAAATATCCAAATAATATCATTTTACCTATATCAGCAAAAACTGGCTATAATGTAAATAAAATATTGCCTCTAATAGATATACTCATTTATGGAAACAATTTAGAAATACAAAATAATGGAGATTTATAAAATGAATATAGCAGTACTTAGAATAGGTCATAGATTAGTCAGAGATGATCGTACAACTACTCATGTAGCCTTAGTTTCTCGATCTTTTGGTTGTAATATTCTATATATGACTGATGTTAATGATGATATAAAATCTACATTAGATGATGTAAATAATAGGTGGGGTTATGCATCAAATTTTAAAATTGAAATAGTCAAAGGTTGGCGAAATGTAATATTAAATTGGAAGAAAAATGGTGGCATAGTTATACATCTTACAATGTATGGATTAAATGTAGATGATATCATTCGTAAAATTAAAGATAATAATAATGATATTTTAATAATAGTCGGAGCTGAAAAAGTTCCAAAGGAAATATACACACTTTCTGACTATAATATTGCTATAGGTAATCAACCACATTCTGAAATATCTTCTCTAGCTATTGTCTTAGATAGAATATTCGAAGGAAAACAACTTAAGTTAAATTTTGAATCAGCCAAAATGAAAATTATTCCTTCACTTCGGGAAAAAATAGTAGAAAAAAAATATTTCTGAAATAAAGAATAATAATTTTACTCATCATCAAATACCCGTTTAATAAACTATAATATTCATACAATAACTTGCCATCTCATATGAAATCAGTTGATTTTTTATGTTGTGATTACATAAAAAATATAAGGTTTTGTATAACTAGTTAATATATTGAAAAAGAATGAAGAATTAACTAAATTTAACCATGAAAAAGGTTCTTCTGTTAAACCTAGAGAAAAATGGGGTTTAGAAAAAGAAACTGATAATTTTGCTAATAAAGTTAAACTCTATCGACAAGGAAAGTTGTCAGATGACGATTTTCGACGATTTAGGCTTCAGCATGGAGCATATGGATCAAGATTAAGACCTGACTATAGTATGATACGGATTAAAATTCCTAGTGGCGAAATCACTCCAGACCAACTAGAAAAGATAGCTCATTTATCCGAAGCATTTTCTATTGGATCAGCCCATGTTTCTACTAGACAAAATATCCAATTACACTGGGTACAGTTAGAAGATGTCAGCGAAGTTATGAGAGGATTAGTAGAGGTAGGTTTAACAACTAGAGAGGCTTGTGGTAATACTGTAAGAAATGTAATGTGTAGCCACTTTGCAGGTGTTTGTCCTAACGAAGTTTTTGATGCTACTCCTTATTCAACAGCCATTGCAAAGTTCCTATTACGTAATCCCATGTCTCAGAATTTACCCAGAAAATTCAAAATTAATTTTGGATGCTGTAATAAACATGGTCTTGTAAGAATAGCCGATATTGGTTTAGTACCTGATTTAAAAGATGGAAAAAAGGGATTTAGGATTTATCTTGGAGGAGGATTAGGTGCTGCCTCGTTTATAGGTCATCTTTTAGAAGATTTCACTTTTGAAGAACAACTTTTATCAACTTGTATGGCAACTATTAGACTATTTGATAGACTAGGAAATAGAGATAATATGGCCAGAAATAGAATGCGCTACTTAGTAAATGAAATTGGTTGGGAGAAATTTCAAAAAATGGTATTGAAGGAACGTACTATTGTAGAAATGACAATTTCTGAATTTACAAAGAACCTTTATCAAGTTCACTTTAATAATTCATATGTTCCAACAAATAAGTCAACAAAATTCAATAAACTCCCTATTGTAGAAACAAATATTTCTACTACTAGTAATGGTTACGATCGGTGGTTGCATACGAATGTAATTCCACAAAAACAAGAAGGCTATTTTACAATATTTATTACACTTGGCGCAGGTGATATAACTGCTAATCAACTAAGATCTCTAGCATCACTAATACGCAAGTTCTCATCAGAATCTATTGCAAGAAATACTCCACAACAAAATTTTGCAATTAGATATATTAACAATAATGATTTGCCAGCAGTCTACAAAAAACTTATGGCTATTGGATTAGCTAATCCTGGAGCCCTTACAATCACTTCTGCAGTAGGCTGTTCAGGTACTACTTCTTGTAATCTTGCTATAACTAATTCACATAGATTAGCTAAAGAGGTTCAAAGGACATTATTGGAATTAGGTTTTGATGTTGATAACGATCTTCGTAATTCAACTATTAAAATAAGTGGATGTCCTAATTCTTGTGGACAGCACGAAATTGCAACTATTGGCTTTTTTGGTGGTGCTGCAAGAATAGAAAATTCTATGGCTCCTGTGTATACTATGTTATTTGGTGGTAATGGTTATGAAGATGGAAAACTAGGTAAGGCTATTATGCGTGTTCCAGCAAAAAGAGTAATAGATGTAATTCAAAAAATAATAGAACTATACAAAAATGAAAAATTCCCTTCAGAAACATTAGACATGTGGATAGACCGTATTATAAATAGTAATGGAAATGGTAACATAAAAAATATAGATGATATAAAAACTGTTCTTACACCAGTAACTCAACTTCCTCCGTTTGAAGAAGGTCAAGAATTCTATCAAGACTATGGTAATGATATTAAATTTGTCGCAAAGACTGCTAGAGGCGAATGTGCGGCTTGATTGATTTAAAGAATAAGAAAGCTCAAGGAGAACTTAAGTATGATATTCAGGCAAAATCTAAAAATACAAATGTAAAAAGTTCAATTTTAAAGCAGCAACAAAACCAGAAGGAAACTAACAATACAAAAACACAATTCAAAGTGAAAGGAACAATTTATAAGCTTCCTATTGTCTGTGATGTAGAAACGTTACGTGTGTTGATTCGAAAAAAAATAGTACGAGTCGTGGACGTTCGTAGAATAGAAGATTATAAAAAAGGACATATACCTACTGCAGTATCATTACCTCTAGCAAATTTACTCTCAAATGATTCTCCTGAGCTGATTGTCAAATTGTTACAAAATCTTGGTATCGATGATGAAATGCCTGTAGTAGTATATGATGATACTTTTGGAGCTTTGGCAGCACGAGTTGCTTGGACATTTCAATATGTTGGTCATGAGAATACTTCACTTCTGGAAATGACTTATACAAATTGGAAAAATCTTGGTTTGGAAATTGAAACTCGCATTAATAAATTCCCAAAAACAACTCATTCTCTTAAATTAAATCAATCTATTTATGCAGATGCTACATATGTTGAATCGATACAAAATAATCCTGATAAGGTATTAGTTGATTCTAGAGAACGACTTAATTTTCTATCTGAACATATTCCTAGCGCTAAAAATATTCCATATACTATGTTAGGTAATGATAACCATATTTTGCGATCTGTGGACGAATTAAAACGTTTTATTGAAAATAGAGGCATTCCTCAAGAATCAGAAGCAATTACTTATTGTGGTAGTGTAGGAACATTATCTGGTCTTGCATTTTATGCATTAAAATTAGCAGGTATCAAAAATGTGAAATTATATTCTAAATCATTTAAGGATTGGAAATCATTAGGAAAACCAAAAACTGAATTTAAAGATGCGAATTATTGGGATTTATCAGCAGAATAATAAATAAATAGATAAAAACAACTAATCAAATAATGAAGAATTTGTAAAATTTTAATTTTATATCAAAGGATTCAGTTCTCGATGTAATTTATTAGGAAATTGGTATTCGATTTCCAAGATTTTTGCCAGGAATTCTCAACGTTATAATTCCATCAGAATAATTAGCAGTTCCAGTGATTTCTTCATCCTCATCAACTAAAAAAGGTAAAATAACTTTTTTATCTATTTTTGTAGGACGATGCTTTAAATAAACTGTACCTCGGTATTCGTTATCAGGCTTATTGGCCTTGATAGAGAGCACATTTTTATTTATTCTAAGAGTTATGTCATTTTTATTAAATCCTGGTAAATCTATAATTACAAGCAAATCATTACTATCTTCTACCATATCTACAGGAGGTAAAATAAATTCATAAAACTCCTTCGATTTGTTATTAATTTCTTTCATAACTTCTTTAGCCATATATGTTGCGATTCCCATAATTATTAATATGCTATTTGAATATAAATCCTTTATTTATTGTTGATTGTATAAATAATTGTTGTATTGTTTATATTTAATTTGATATAGGTAATTTTGTGATAAAATCTGTACCTCAGATAGATTTCCATGCTGGTATGGAATGTTATTGTACAAATTTTGCAGGTATAAATGGAACTATAAAGGAAACTAATGAAGAATTTCAGGTATCTGAAATAATAGATTATACATTTTTAAAACCACCATATTTTTCTTTAGTTCAAAATAGCGAACATAAATTTCCACTTTATTTATTGGAAAAACATAACATTGATTCTAATCACGCAGTATTTGAAATTAAAAAACAATCAGGGTTAAAACTAAGAATAATAGGGATAAAGGACGCAAAAGCAGAAACTAGTCAATATGCTAGTTGTGAACAAACAAAGAATTTACCTAAATGTATAAGAACATCTAAAACAAAATTGACTTTATTAGGTTTCCTACGTACTCCATTATCAAAATCTGCACTTATTGGAAATAGCTTCAAAATAAAAATAAATCAACCTTCCGATAATAATATACACCCTTTTTTATTAGAATTAAATAAAATTGCTAATTTCTATGGCTTACAAAGATTTGGAAGTGAAAGAATGGTAACTCATTTAGTTGGTAAAGCATTACTTGATAGAAATTATAATAAAGCTATTGAATATCTTCTCTCTTATACTTCCAAATATGATTCCAAGTTCTCAAAGGAAATAAGAGAAAAAAGTAGGGATCCTAAGAATTATCAAAAACTGATTAAAATCTTGCCTAAAGGAATGGATTTAGAAAGACTTATTTTATATACACTCGTGAAAGGTAAAGATTCCATTGCAGTTATCAGATCTATACCGATAAATATTAGAAGACTCTTTGTTCAAGCTTACCAGTCTTATATTTTTAATAAATGTCTCAGTAATGCTCTTTTGTGCAATGAAGATATTCAAAGGTGTAAAGATGGAGATTTATGTTTTGAGATAGAGAAACCTCTAGTATTTGGTAAAATTAGGAGGTTTAGAGAAGGAATAGATTCAAATAATGATGTTACTCCAGCAATTAGATTAGTAGGTTATAATTATCAACCAGGAAAAAACCGTTTTGATCATATTACTAAAAGAATTTTATCAGACGAAAATATTTCTCCAACTGCTTTTTATTTAAAAGATTTGCAAGAATTAAGCTTACAGATGGGATTCAGACAGGCTTCGTTATGTTGTAGTGAATTTAGCCATTTCGGTATGCTTGATCTGTCATTTAAATTACCAAAAGGATCTTATGCCACAACTTTGTTACGTGAATTAATAAAACCAATAGATCCTATTCAAGCAGGATTTTAAAAGATTGAAAATAATTTTTACTAATTAAAAGTAACGGTTTAATATCCTTTAAGTGCAATTTTGATGAATTGGAATCTAATGTTTCCATGGTGGAAGGAATAATCAATACTCTTTCAGAATTTGAAACTAATGTTGAGAATATTAATTCTAGTATTGAAGAATTAAAGAAACGTATGTTGTCTAATTCTAATAGCGAAATAGAACAATTGCGCGAAAAGATTATTAAATTAGCAAATGAAGAAGCACAAGAAATTTTAGACGATGCTAAGAAAGGATCTGAAAAGGAATCTCTCTCAATCCAAGAAGAGGGTGAAAAAAATTATAATCTGATAAAGAATAATATTGAAAAAAATCATGATAGGGCAATCGATAAGGCAGTTAATATGATTCTAGGAAATATAGATAATGATGAATCTAATTTCGACAGAACCTAGACATTATAGCTATTCTTTCTCGTACCATCAAAAATATTTAATTAATAAGGTAGCATCATAAAAGAATGTGGATGACTAAAATTGGGAAAAGCTAATAAACCTCAAAGAATTTTTGGAACAGTTAGAGCTTTTTCTGAACGTGGTACAATGCTCTCTAAACATGATTTAGAATCATTTTCTGATTCCAAAACTTTAGATGAATTAGTGACTCGATTAAAAAATACATCCTATGTTGATTCTTTGAATAAAATTCAACAACCTATAACTTCCGAAAAAATTGAAATCGCACTAAGAGAAGAACTTTTCAATTTTCATTCTTCTATGGCCAAAATAGCTAAAGGAGATCTTGTAAATGCATATTATAAAAAATACATTCTATGGAATCTCAAAATAATTTTAAAAAGTAAAGCTTTAGGAAAGGTCTATGATGATATTTTTCCGCATATAAATATGCAAGCAGAAGAACTAATAGGAAGAAGAGATGTTATTGTTAAAGCTTTAATTGCAAAAGATCTCGATGAAACTGTCTCTGCCTTACAAACCTCTGAATTCGGTGATGATATTTCTTCAGCTGCTCAACTCTACAAAGAAAATAATAATATCCAAATTTTTGAGCTCTATCTTGATAAAATTTACTACAAAGGCGTGGTTAGTGCTTTTGCTAATATAGGGAAGCCTGCTGATCTTCAACCTTTAGTTTCTCTTGATTTAGACTATTATAATGTTTTAAGCACTCTTAGGGCAAAGTATTGGGAACTTCCTGAAGAACATATTAAGTCATTAAGGATAGCAACAACCTCTAGAGTGAATGAAGATGTTCTAAATAAAATGATACACGCAGATAGTGTAAAACAGGCAATAGCAGAATTTTCCAAAACTGTTTATAAAGATATAGTTCCTAACCAAGGAAATGAAAGTGATATCACTATAATCTCACAAATTGAATCAAGTTTTGAAGAATTAATACATAAAAAATCAATGGCATTATATGGAAGAATATTTAGCTATGCGCCTATGACTGCAGCTATTAAACTAAAAATGACAGAAATTAAAAACCTAGTAGCTATTGCTTTTGGAATTGAACAAAAAATGGATCCCAAAAATATTATAGATCGACTATTATTAGTTTAATATAACTTCTGATTACTTATATTTGATAATAAATTATTTAAATTATTATTTATTTTCATTTTTTTATTTGTTATGTAATTATTTGAAAATCAATACCCTTTTTCTTCATCAAGCTAATTAAAAGTTCACAATGTTTCGCATTTTCCAATTCTAAACTTAGATAAACACCTGCAGTTCCTGGAGATATATTGGCACTAAGCCTATCGTGAACTACCTCTACAATATTTATACTTAAATCTGAAATACCATCTACTACTGTCTTTAATGCTCCTGGTTTATCTGGTAATTGAATAAATATTTTTAATAATCTGTTCATCTGTAAAAGACCTTTTGCTACCACTTGTCCAAGCAAATACATATCTACATTACCACCTGATAAGATTGATACTATTTTCTTATTTTTATTTTTATGTCCATTAATTAGTAAATATGCAAGACTTGCAGCACCTGCAGGTTCTACTACTAGTTTAGATCGTTCCATTAATAAGAACATAGTTTTAACAATTGAATCATCATCAATCAATACAATATCATCCAAATATCTTTTTGCTATCTCAAAGGTTAAATTTCCTGGTGATTTCACGGATATTCCATCTGCAATTGTAAATTCTCCTTTTTTTGTTTGAAGTGAGCCTTTTTCAATTGATTCTTTCATTGCTGGAAAAGATTTAGATTCTACTCCAATGATCTTGATATTCCTTTTTTTGGATTTTATAGCAATTGCAACTCCTGCAGCTAATCCACCACCACCCACCGGAAGATAAATTTCATCTAAATCTGGTAAGTCCTCTAATAATTCTAGTCCTATTGAACCTTGTCCTGCTATTACCTCTGGGTCATCAAATGCATGAATAATTGCCTTATTTTCATTTCGAGCTATCTCTTTAGCTGCTATCCATGCCTCGTCGTAATCTGCACCTTTGAGGATAACTTGTGCATTATAAGATCTCGTAGCGGCAATCTTTGCTGGAGATGCACTTATTGGCATTACTATTGTACATGGAATCTTTCTAATAGTTGCTGCATAAGCTACACCTTGTGCATGATTCCCTGCAGAAGCAGCAATTACGCCATATTTTATTCCCTCTTCAGAGAGCGAGTTTATTTTGTAAAGAGCTCCTCTTACCTTAAACGATCCAGTTTTTTGAAAAGCCTCATTTTTAAAGAAAATATTTGTACCAATTAAATTAGAAAAAGTATTTGATTTATAAAGAGGAGTCTTACCTATAAAATTTTTTAATAATTCTCTACCTTTAATTATTTCGTTATATGTAGGTAAGTTTTTTGTTTCTAAATTTAATTCATTATTCATTATTATACCTTAGATTACATATATCAATTGTAATTATAATTTACTATTTCTTTATACTATTTGTTATATACTATTAGTAAATCTCATCTGGTATTAATTTTTATATCTTCATCAACTTTCTTATTAGTATTAGTTCTTAATTCCTTCAATGAGGATGCTATTTCATTTAATTTACTAGTTACAATTTCAGTTATCTCTTTGTTAAATTTTTTAGTATCAAGAAATGGCTCTCGTTTTCCGGTTTTTTTATTCTTAATAGTTTCAATTTCAAAATATGATATAACTCCTTCCTCTCCTTGCATTAGCCTATTGTAGTCGATTGTAACAGGTATTATGTGATATAATTTAATGATCATATCATTTAATTCTGAAATCAATTGTTCTCTTTTATTTTCACTATCTTGAATTACAGGAAATCGTTTTTCGAGTTTTAAAACTTTCTGTTCAAGATTATTCATTAAATTACTATTTTCATATATTTTAGTAAATAATTCTTCAAATGAAAGATTATCTAATCCCTGCCTTCGTAATTCTTCTTCTATTATGGCATTTCCTTTGTTCGCAAGTGAAATAAAAGAATCTGATACATCGAGATTTAATTTTATCAATTCTTTCTGAATGTTTATAACTTCTTTATCTAATTTATAATAATGCAAAGCATGAAATTGTATTCCAAAATATCCATATATGTAAAATTTATCAACATTACATGTTATTTGAAAATACAATCTACACAAATCTTCGGTTTTAGAATCCGAAATATCAGTAAAAGACCAATCTTCTAGACTCTGTAAAATTCGTCGAAATTCATTTTTAATTTCTGTGAGATCAAAAGTTTGTGCATTTGTTATTGTCCCATCTCCTAACATTACATCAACTTTTTTCATTTGCAATTTTGGTTTTAAAAAATTAAAGAATTCTTCATCGATGGTTTTAATAGTTTCATTAACCCTTTTAACGAAATAATCGCTATCTTTCAGAGGTAACCTCATGTCATCAAATAATCATTTTCAATACATATAGATTTGTAATATTGTGTAATAATTATAAATTTTATTGCTAATTTAACTAAAAATTTATTATTCTATCTATTATAAATTGCTAAAAAAAACAAAACTAAAATATTAATAAAACTAAATTAAGCTATGCCCACAGCATATATTTTAGTTAATTGTACATTAGGCTCTGAGGAAAAAATTATCAGCGAATTAACAAATTTGCCCGATGTAAAAGAGGTAAGAGGAACTTATGGAGTTCATGATGTTTTCGTAAAGGTTAGATCTAATGATACAGAATCTATGAATAATACTATAACAAATAAAATAAGAAAAGTGCCTGGCATTACATCAACTGTTACTCTTGTAGTAATAGAGGAACAAGGCGGAAAAGAAAGCCTTTAATTTTGTTTTATAGTTCTTTAGTTCTTTTATCTTCTTCTTTTATCTTCTTTATTTCATAAATTATAAGTATAGTACTTACAAAAATTATTGACCATCCAATTCCTCCAACTATAATATGATGAGTATATATCTGAAGTAAAAATGAGAGCAATGCTGTAGCTGCACCCAACCACCAACTAATTATCAAGATTTGAAGATTGATCCTTAGCACCAATTCAAATCATCCTCTCAGATCCTCATCAAATCCCTTGAAATAGCCAAGTGTTTTACCACATTTTGTACATTTGTTATATTCGCAAAAATCAAAATCATTATATACTCTAAAGGAAAAGGAATCGTCATGTGAACAAAACATTCTTCTAAATATTTGTATTATACTTTCCAATAATACGATATTTCTAAATTCCATGATATAATATAAATTAATGCCGTCGGTGGGATTGATATGCTCTCTACGAATCCGGTTTTTTACCGAATTCATAACCAAAAAAGAGATACTTTATTATATATTACTTTTGCCATTCCTTCCTATCTCATATTGATTTGAATTTATTTATATTATCTTTTACTAAATCTAATTATCTGCCATCTGTCGATCAAGGCCTAAATAAAGCCAACTACCAACAATAGAGCAGCAGCAGCAGCAGCAGCAGCATTAACTTATATGTTATGATGATGATGATGAAACGATCTTGTCCTTTTCTTCACTATTTTCAGTTGGAACTATTCTATATATTGTTCCATCCTCTTTACTGTATGTAAGTATATACAGATATCCATCAGGACCTACTTCGATGTCTGTAATACCTCCAAATCCCTGACCAAAGACGGCATGTTGAATTTCATCTTTACTTCCAACTTTATCGGCAAGGGGTGATCCATCAAGTTGTAATCCTGTTCGTTGTTCATCTAGTTTAAAATGGTAAAGATTGCCATTCTTGATATCACCTACGAACATATCATTTTCATATTGTTTACCTAGCCTATCCGAATTTAGAAATTTGAGAGCAGTAGGAGCAACATCCCATACAAATTCAGGAGAACTATACTTTCCTGTTCCATCAAAATCTATTAAATTGTAATCCTCTGAATTTATTTGAGAAGATGTTACTTCATCCACTTTCTTGTGCTCATCATCTAGGGTCCAAAACCCCTGTATAGTAGCCCATCCACTATTAAACCCTGGTTCGACAAGATTAATTTCATCACCAAAGGTTGGACCATTTTCTGTATCCCATAGTTTTCCTGTTACGGGATCAAAATCAAATCCAAAACTATTCTTTACTCCATATGCATAGTATTTGTTTAGTGGATGTTCATTTCCAAAAATACCTGCACCGCCGACCACTCCACCATCTTGAGTAATTCTCAGTATACCAGCTCTTCCATCAGGTTCTAATCCATTTACATAATTTTGAGCTTTGGTTTGAGAATCAGGAGAATCCATTTTGTTATATACTGTGGGCCTTTGGTCACCAAGGGAAAGATATAGATTGTTATCAGGTCCAATATCGAGCATACCACCAACGTGAGAATCATCAGGCCCAGCTGGTAAATCCAAAAGGAGGGTTGGGTTTATTAATTTAAGAGTATTACCGTCATCACCTTTTACTAATTCATACTTGTAAACACGGTTTCCTGCTGGAACATCACCTTTTGATTCTCCAGCTTCAGTAAAAAATAAAAAAACATAGGTGGCAGCAAGAGGAGTAGCAGTAGTACTAGTAGTATCAGTAGTCTTAGTCACATTCTCGTTTACTTCTTCTGAACCCGCACTAGCAATTCCTAATAAACCTCTTTCATCTTTAGAGTTCACATCAACTTGAAGTAATGGTTCTTGTAATATTTCTCCATTTGTAATACGCTGTACAGTTCCTTGACCCTTCTCCAAAACCAATATATCGTCTGGTCCTAAGAATGCCATGGCCGTAGGTGATTTGAGTCCTTTATAGACTGCTTGGACAACAAGATTGGGATCCTTTATACTGGGTCCTTCAAGTGAAGTTTGCGCCCTAACAGCATAGACAGGACTAAAATAAGCATTTTCTTTACTATAATAATAATAACAGCTCGATATTAGAGTCAAAGATAAACCTAAAATAAAGAATAAAACAAAAGTTGAAAATGATGAATTTACTCTAGAAAGAAATAGCATAGGAAAATGATTCATCATTATTATATTTATTTTCTCTAATGTTTATTTCATTCTAATAGATTTCTATAATAATGAACTACTTATAAAACATGTAAAAGAATACTTAAATATACCATGTAAAATTTTTATTTAAACTGTAAACATATAGACACACAAAATAATTTAAAACTTGAAACCGTTCTATATAATACTATACTATTTTTTAAGAATATCTATTTAAGGACAGAAATATATAGTTCTTTATGATGAATAGATATTCATCTTTTGGCTTTACTTTCTTTTTTTTTGTTATAGGATATGTTGGAATAAATAATAGTACAATATTGTATTCAAATTTTATCAATACCATAGGCCTTATGCTCAGTATTGAGACTTTTATTAAAGATATTTACTACCGTAACAATTATTATATTTATGATAGGAATTTCATTTCTTTAGATTTTAAGATACCTTTGGCTAATGCTCAAGAACAGCAAACAGAAAAAAAGGATGATATTAACAATAACAATAACAATAAAAAGGAAAAGACTGATAAATATGTAATATTAGTATTTGATAGAGGATACAAAACAACATTTACAAAAGCAAAACCAATTCTTGATAAATATAATTTTAAAATAACTTTATTTGTA
>DASUCH010000076.1:0-11917 GCA_035762785.1 Nitrososphaeraceae archaeon
CTACTACTACTACTAATACTATTACTACTACTACTAAATTGTTGAATCATGTCAGATAATATTAATAGATGTTAATGGTAAATCTACATCATTGTATATCAGTAGTTATATGCTATCATTGCTATTAATTGAATACATATATGTCAACAAAAAGACACGACCGTAAAGATGAAGAATCAAATGAAAGCAATTCAACAACAACAACAGCAGCAGAACACCAATTTCAACGAGAACAACAGCAAGCAGTTAATAAAGCATTAGATGAAACTAGAGATAATATTAAGAAGACAACTAATGAAGCAAGGAAAGAAATTCCACGCTATACACAAATTGTTAACGATTATCAAGAAAATACCATACAAGCTATTAGAGAAATTACAGATAATTTTGTAGATTCTCAAAAAGATATTATAGTTAATTCATTCAGACTTTGGTCAGACTGGGTTTCATCTCCAAGACAAATAGCTGAAAACTATGGGAAAATAGTGAGTAGCTTCGCTGACAATGCAGTATCAGCAACTAGAGTATTAAATAATACTGTATTTGCTAACTTAGATTCTGTCAATACATCTGTACAACATACAAAAGAGAATGTAAAGGAGCTATCAAAAATAGGAGCTAATACTGTAAAGACTTTCCAACAAGTTTCAAGCGACAATATTCATAATAAAACAAGAACAAGTTCTACGAACTAAAAGATAGATTAATTAGTTAGTTAGCAATAACATAATCTATATATTTTTTTATTATTTGAATTTTACATTAAATAAAAGCAATAAAGTACTTTAAAACAAGCAACATATTAAAATAATTTGAATGCAACTTTATTTAACTATATTGTCTAGCTTTATATCAAGTGGTTCTGTTTGGAGTTCTTTGGACTGAAAAACCAAACTAGAGGACATGTAGCTCATGAGCCTCACTGAACCTCTTTCTTTTGTGACATTAATAGTTCAAACAATATATTTCAAATTCATCATTATTTTCTGAGAATAACTTCGTAGTCATTGAACCAAAATCAGTAAGCCATTTCATTCGATTTCTAATTAGCTCCTTTCCATGCTATTTCTTTAATAAATTGTTTTATAGAAAGAGATTCAATAAATGTTGCCTTCTGCAGAAAATGGTGTACCGGGTTTCGGTCCCGTTCCCCGTGGCACAATTATGGTAAAGAGGAAAGGCCAAATACGGGACTGGCCGAAATAAGCCTCTTACCTGCAGAGGGCAATTCGATAGGAATTATTAATTATTATCAAGGATGAGTTCCTCTTTTATTTATTATAATCCATTATTATGTCAGGCTCAGATTTTAATAAGAAATTTATAAATATCCTTTATATCGAAATTGTGATACATTTCAAAAATTTCATAGGCAATACCAAAGTCGATAGGTGTCATAGTCTGAATGAACCTACAAACCTCGATTGGTTAAGTTCAGGCTATGACAATTACTAAATTTGTCTCCAATTATTATATATTATATTTGACTCTATTGTATCTAGTCATTATATGCCAACAAGTGATTCTACTATCCACAAACCAGAAGATGTATTAAAAAAAGAAGCAAGAGGAACAGGAGATGCCGATCTAGGTGAAGTTAAAGAAGTTTCAGATGAATATGTGATTACAGAAAAAGGCCTTATAGATAAAGATAGATTCTATATTCCAAAATCTTCTATAATACATATCGATGCACAATTTGTATGGTTTGGAATTACAGAAAAAGAAGCAAACAGGTACAAAAGGGATTAATTTCTTTCACACCTACAATATTATTTTTAATTAATAATTTTTTGGTCAGGATATTCAAATTTTCTTTTATAATATCTTTCTTTTAGAATTATTAATTGAGTATACTTGTTGTATTATATGATATTCAAAATAAATAGCAAAATCAAGTAATCAATAGATCAATCAACCAATCAATTAATCAATATCTTATATAGATAGATATTTTTATAATTGTAAATAATTTTGAAAGAAATTGGTCTTTTATATATTATCAGTATCATAGTATAATATTGGAGATGAATGAAAAAGAGAACCAGAAGAAAGAAGAAGTAAAAGATGATATAGTTAAGGATTTTGATAGTGTAGTTAGAGAAGGTAGTGTTTTATCTTCTGTATCTGGAATAATATTTGGTTTTTTGCTAAATATTTCTATAAATTCTCCAACTGGATTTACAACAGAGGATAGTTTAATACTTATGATTTCTCTTTATTCAATAACTTTTGCTGTATCATTTTTTGTAATGCCTGTAGTATATCATCATATTCAATATCCTTATAGAGATATGGACAAGTTCAAAATCAGATCTCATCAATTTATAAAATTTGGTATGATTCCAGGAGCAATTACCATGTATTTAAGTTTAGTACTTGGTTTAAAATTTGGTTTACATAATGGTATTGGACCAAGTTATGAACACTTTTCATATATCCTTGCAATAGTTCCTTTTGTTTTGGTTTATATTTTCTTCAGAAAAAGAAAATAAATTAATAGAATTAGAAAGTTCTAAGCCTCATCATTCATTTATTGCACATGTATAGCATGGTTTCAATCTAATTGTAAATACTCTAACAACTTTCAGAGGTGTTAGAATGGGAGAAGGATTTAAACCTGAGTTAGTTACGGTTCAACCATTAACAAGAGGAACCGGCAATCACGGTGGTCCTAGTGTATCAAGTAGTGGTAGAGGAAGTTCAAGACCAATAGTAATAGAAAACATAATTATGTTAGATGGTCGTGTAATAGACAAACGAATAAGAAAAGTTGCACTAGATGGAGTTGGATTGCAGGTATAGAACAATAATAAAAATAAATACAAAAACAATAAATTTAAAAGTTCTAGAGTGTATATATTACTACTACTCCTACTACAAAAGTTGTTGTAGTCCAATCAAGCAATCCAATAAGCCATGGCCTTCAACACCATTACTGTTCGCTCCTATTTGTAGAAGAGGGCTATGGCATATTGAATAAATTATATCAAATTATTAAATAGAATATTTCTTTATCGATAGTACCAACCAATCATTGTATTCGTAGTTGGACTTGTGCACGCAACCATAGCCTTCTATGTATTGTTGGTTTCTTGGAATGGGTTCCACGTCTTAGAAGGCTATAACTCTTTGCAATAAATTATCTCCAATTATTAAATATTATATTGAATTTTATTATCCACACTACAATCCTAATCAACCATAGCCTTCTATTATTATTACTATTGTTCAGATCCCCATAGTAATAGTGTAGTAGTAGTAGTAGTAGTTGGTTATGGCAGTAAAATTATCGCCAATTATTAAATACCTTAATATCGAAAATACTACACTCTATAAACCAACCAAGATTTAATCTTCACCGTAGCCTTCTATGGCTCATGAGAGGGCTATGGCTTTTATACCCTAATATTTGTCTATAAATGCCAGTTTAATCAAGCACCTTCTCTTGTAGTAGGTATATATGGTATGAATGGGGTAGACCTTGATAATCTTGGTCAATTACCTTCGGGTATTACAACAGTCTTAATCACGATGACAGCAATAACTGGAGGATTACTTTATTTCTTTAATAGAAAGAAATGGATAGTAGCAACTAGTAAACATAAAAAAACGAAACCGAAAAAGTAATCAACTAATTGTCTAAAATAAAACTGGTTTCAATATGGTCCATCTATTGTAGTCGTTTACTTATTAGAGGGCTATGATTTTTACATAACTAAATTCATTTAATTACAATAGCTTTAAAATAAAATGAGTAGCAATTGAATACTGAAACCGTGTTCATTCAACTCGGGACGGGCCAGTAGTTTTCTCTAGACCACTATATAAGAAATAAAAATTTATTTTTGTTTTCTCAAAATAAATAGAATTAATTAACATTAAATGATGCAACAGAATAACTTTAATTGATAAAGATGTCTCTCTCATTTCATCAAGTTTTTCTTCTACTTTATCCTGTATTACTTTTTCAACTTCACTGTAAGGATGTATGTATTCCTCTTCTTCAATTATATGACCATCCGCTGGACATCTGAATTCTGTTATTTCTATTGTCATTGATATGCACTCTCCATTTGTGATTGAGTTGTATTGTCGCCCTTTGTACTAGATGACAAATCAATTTGATATCCATATTGCAAAAGCATTATTCATGACTGCTTTAACATTTTCAATACCTGACAATCTTTTTCTTAAATCTTATTTCTATTCCCCTTTTAATAACACAGGTAGATTTTCATGGATGTTAAAATAAGGATATAGTTGACATTATTTTCTAGTCAATATATTATTTTCTTTACTCACTTTTTACAGATTTTTTACAATTTAATTTGTGAATTGCTCTTATCGTAACAGAGTTAATCTTCTTTAGAAATTAAAAAAAAGATTTATAGTTTTTGTCCTATCCTAATATATGGTAATAGATACTATTAGAACAATTAAGCTTTTAGGCAAATGGTCAGCTAATCGTTTTATAGGTAAAAAACGCCCTCTAATTGCTGTGTTTAGCTTAACCCATTATTGCAATTTTTATTGTCCTATGTGTCCTTTTGGTGATTCTGATAAAATTAATCAATTTAAATTTGCAAAGAAAAATGATCTTTCAACTTCGGAATGGAAAAGTATTTTTGACAAAGTATCAAAATACTGTATCTGGTCTATTGTAGAAGGAGGAGAGCCTACGAGTAGACCTGACTTCATGGACTTAGTTACCTATCTACATACTTTAAATATGCCTATAACCTTGATTACAAATTGTTCATTATTAGATACTATCGATCTAAAAGAATTAAAAAAATATATTCAATTCATTACCTGTAGTATAGATTCTGTTTATGAAAAATCCTATTGTAAAATACGAGGAGTTTCAAGAGATACTTATGATAAAGTAATGAAAAATCTTTTACTCTTAAATGAAAACAATATTCCTCATTATTTTAACTCTGTAATAACAAAATATAATACTGAGGAATTTATTAATCAAACCTACTTTGATAGGGCAAAAGAATTAGGATCTAATGCAGTATCTTTTACATTTGTAGAAGATAGATCTGATGTTGATTATTCTTTATTACCAGATAGGAAAACTATGATTGCTGTATGTGAAAGTATAATTGATTATGGCAAAAGACATACTCATCCTAAAATAATGATACCACTAGAATATTTTCAACAAATTATTGACCATGGAAGGGGACTATATGATGAATGTGGTGTTTGGAAAAGTATATTTATAAATGGAAATGGAACCGTACTTGTTCCTTGTTGGAAATATAATTCTCCAGAAAATACATATAACCTATTGGAACAGAGCATAGATGAAATATGGGACTCTCCCAAATGGGATATTGCTAAAACATGTCATGATTGTCAGGTACTTGGTTGTATATGGTATTCTTCTCAACCTGTTACCACCTTTGCCAAAAACTATATGAGAGGTTTGTCAAATATAATTGCTCAACAAAAACCAGATATTCTAGACAAAGAAAATAATATGTGCGATAATTAATTAAATTTGAAATGAGATAGCCCCAATAAATGGTCTTTCCCATTTTGATGACTCCGCTGGAATTTAATCACACTGGTGAACAAGCAAATAATATTATCTCTACATTAGACTTTTCTTTTAGAACCGCTATCGGTATTACACCGGACGGGCCCTTAGTTTTCTGGGGTCCATCTATTAATCAAGCTAGTGAATTCTTTTATTTTTATTTTAATAATATTTTCCTGCCCATTCACGAATTCTGAAAAGAATATAATCAAGACTATCTTCCTCTAATCTATAAATTCAGACTTGATCATTTAGTAAAGCTTTTTTCATTTTATAATATTCTATTAAATTTTTTATACCAATGATAATACGTATTATGCCCATAAAACCTATAATAAATGATGGAATTACTAAGAAGATAAAAGAAATTATTATACTGATTGCTACTAATAGTCCAATTCCAATATACTGTCCAGTAACACTTGGTAAGGTGAAATTTTAAATAATTAGAAAAGAACAAAATAAGTAAAAAAATATCGTCAATGTTTGTAGAGACAAATGCGACTACACCTAAAAATATCAAATAACCAAAATCTGTCATAAATAACGATAACTACATTATCCCTTAGTGTAGGCATATAAATTCAATCCAAAAGGATAACAATTAACCTATTAATTATAAATTTGTAAAGTAATTTGAGATTTCTATATTGTTTGTCCAGCCATATCCATCCTACTCTGTTTGTCATTGCGTCATTGTAATAGTAACAGGCTATGGCAATAAATTTGATTATCCAATTTTAAATACACATAGCTCCTAAATAGTTTGTTTGTAATTATTTATTGGCAATATGGCTAAGCAACAACTATTAAAGCAGGAATCACCTGTTTCTAAAGTTCTAAATGGATATAAAAAGCAATTAACAAAGAACATAGAGCGACAAATCCGCGTACCCAATTTTAGTATTATTAGAGAAGAGTCAAAACAAGAAGCATCTATTTCTCAAATAATACGGACGTATGGCAAACATTTTAAGCAGATTAGACAGAGATATACCGATGGACTTGGTGGAAGATGTGTTATGGGTCTCATCATGTCTTATTATGGTTGGGATGGCAAATGTATCACTAATGCTGAAAGAAGATTATATGCTGCCTTAGTCGCATTACGCCGGGCCGGTATAAGCCAAGAATTACTAATAGAGTTGAATGATTCTGGTGCGACATTCGACGATATAGCTGATTACCTGGACAAAAATTGTGGATTGACAAGTAGCAACAGTTAATCGTCGAACTCTTCAAATACAGGTCTTGAATGAATGTTGAGAAGCGAACAAGAAATTCGAAACAAAGTTGAAGAACTAGGAAAAAGCAGGTTCCAGCATTCCAAGAACTGTCAAATACCTTTGGATAAATGTGATGTGGCAAAAGAGTACGACCTACTTATAGATATACTGGAATGGGTCTTGGAAAGTTGAAATAGTTTTAAAAGTGTATCTTTAGTTTATGTACTTTATTACAATAACTTAGACTCATTTTTTCGAATCGCTCTAGGTATTACCCCCGACTTGTCCATAATTTTCTCGGGTTCACTGTATTTTATAGTAATATTTCACTTAGATTGAAAGTTCAATTTTTAGTGGCAGATAAAGTTTTAAAATTTTTTCTTTATGAGGAACTTAGTGCTGAAACATATTTGTACTATAATTATCTTACCTTTGACTGTGATATTAAACTAAAATAGTTAAATCACTTATCTAATAATATGATATATAGAAGTAGAACAGAAATTGTGGCTAATATACTTGACGCTGCAAATGGAGGAACAACGAAGACAAAAATTATGTACAAAGCCTTTCTAAGTTATGTGCAATTAAAGGAATATATTTCTGTTTTGATTGAGAACAGTCTCATAGAATATCTTGATGGAACTCACGAATTCAAGACTACAGAAAAAGGATTAAACTTTCTTAAAATGCATAGTGAAATTGGAGAATTATTACAAACTACGATTAAAATAACCAATTAATTCATTGTGAAATTAGGTAACAACTGAATATTCTCCAATCGCTGACGAGAAATCAATAGTTATTTTAGCACTGTTATCAAAATTTCTAATGAATTCACATTTCTTACTATTTCAAAAAATAATTGCTTAATAATGAATTAGGTATGAAAAGTTATAGATCACTGGAGAATCATTAATATCAGATGAAATGCCATTTTTGTATATTAAAAAAAATGGTAAAATAAAGAAAATGGATGATAATTTCCTGTTATGTCTAAAGAAAAATTACCTCTTAGATTATATGTATTTACAAAAAAAAATATGTAACCATGATTAATGATGTATGTAAAAAAATATTTGATTCATATAAATAGTTATTCATGATAATACTATTGCTAAAATTGTAAAAAATCGTTATACATAAGCATTAGAATTAATATATTTTAAATTATCTAAAAATTAGAGAAATTACATATAGAGACAATAGAAAATTTAATAGAATTTAGCCAATTAATATCAATAATATTCTATTTCATATTTCTTTTTTGTTACCGTTTATTGTGTAATAAAGTTACATTTTTTTAATACAATAAATAATAATTGTAATTTATAAATTATATTATATTCCACCACTACTATCTGACTTTTTAATCTCTATCGTCACTTTGTCTCCTACTTTTAAGCCAGACTCTTCATATTCTCGCATACTCAATTTGAATGTCGGCGAACTACCTAAATCTATACCGCCACCCAACATCTTCGGTAAATTTTTCATCAAGTCTTCTGGCGAGGTAAAACCCATACCCGGCCCGCCAAATGGTGGTTGCTGTGGATTTCCTTTTCTTGGAGTTTTAGTATCAGTAAATACAACATAAAGAAAAGGGGTATTTTCATCTTGAGAAGCCTCAATTTTTGATACTATAAATTCACTCTTCATCAATAAAATTAATTCATTTTACTTCTTATAATTCTTAGTTTGTAATATAATTATGAATATATTAAAAAATATTGAATGTATTTAAAGGAACAAAACCTTATGCTTTATTTTTATCAGCTATACTTTTGATCCCTTGCATGATTATAAAACTGTAATTCATATCATACTACCTATATGCAAAAAATTGTACCATGTTTATGGTTCGATGATAAAGCAGAGCAGGCAGCAAAATTCTATACCTCAATTTTTAAAAACTCAAAGGTAGGCGATATTACCCTATATGGAAATGAAGGATTCGAGATTCATGGGAGGAAGGCAGGATCTGTAGCGACCGTGGAATTTGAAATCGAAAGTGAAGAATTTGTAGCTCTTAACGGCGGTCCCATATTCAAATTTAACGAAGCTATTTCATTCCAAGTATATTGTGAGACGCAAGAAGAAGTAGATTATTATTGGCAGAAACTTTCCGAGGGAGGTGATGAAAAGGCGCAGCAATGCGGTTGGCTCAAGGACAGATACGGGGTCTCATGGCAAATCGTTCCCACAGTTTTGATCAAGATGCTAAAAGACAAGGATACAAAGAAATCGGATAGAGTTATGAAGGTAATGCTTAAAATGCACAAGCTGGATCTCAATATTCTAAGACAAGCTTATGAGGAAATATAACTATGAGAAAGGTAATAGCAGCTCTGCAAACGTCGGTCGATGGTTACATCGAAGGACCAAATAAAGAACTAGATTGGGCGATGGCAGAGGATGAAGAGGCTTGGAAGGACATTAATGAAACACTCAACTCTGTAGACACAATTATCTTGGGACGAGTGATGTATCCCGAATATGAGCAATATTGGCTGGCCCTCTTGGCGAACCCAACTGGGACGAAGAATGAGAACGCCTATGCACGTCGAGCCGATAAAATACCTCATATAGTCATTTCCAAGACCCTTGACAAGGTTGCATGGAAAACAACAAGGATTGTCAGAGATGTAGAAGAGGTCCGGAAGATGAAACAACAACCAGGTAAGGACATGATGGTTCTCGGCGGTGCAACCCTAGTATCCAGTTTAATGAATTTGGGCTTGATCGATGAATTGCATCTGATGGTCAATCCACTCGTTTTGAGTGGAGGAAAGGCGCTGTTCAAAGATGTGAAAGAGCGACATTCTTTGAAGCTCAAACGAGTTAAGTCATTGAAATCAGGGAAGGTCAGCTTGACTTATAGCATATGATCCTAAATGTGATGGTCTAGTATTCAAGAAAATCAATTGTTGAACCCACGAAATATATACAAATATAGAATCTATACAATAGGAATATCTTTATTATCTTAATTTTTTCCTAGGATAATAGTCAAGGAAATAAAAAGTAGTGTCAATAGAAAGTCAAATTTTATTTTTCAGAATTTTTCAAAAAGTTCCAATAATAAACGCTGAATACAAGATAGTAGTACATTACGTTAGACTCTTTTAGAACCTCTATCGGTATTATCTTGGTTCACGTTTCAAATTCTTTAGTTTTTTTATAATTCTGTATTTTTGTTATTCGATACAATATCTTATCTAAAGAAATATGAAAAAGTTAAATAAAATATTGATTATTATTTAATGGAGAATGAACAACTTAATAACTGTAGTAGGAATAACTATAGTTTCACTTCTCTTTGCGAGTCCTTTCTTTTTACAAACACCAAATATGAACGAACATGAGGCTTATGGAAAGGGATATAATATTGTAGAGATAAAGGATTCAAAAGAAGCTACAGAAGAGGAAGAAGAGGCAATGGAAGATGCAGAAGAGGATGAAGATAATGATGATGATTGATAATAACTAACCTAATTTTCGAGTTCTTTTCTAGAACTCATTACTTTTATTTGCGTGACTATTTATGAGGTAAAAATACATGTATTACGTCACAACTCTAACACTCGTTTATTTTATTTTCACCAACATTCAGGTGATGCTAAAAATCCATAATTGGCACAGAGTTCTTCTACTGGGGTGGTGACTCCTCCTCCCGTTAGAGAATCGTGTAGTGTCACTAAAAATAATCCACCAATAAAAAATATACTGAATCCAATAAATAACCCTTTTAGTATCCTTTTGATAGGACTTTTTTTATCCATCGCCGTTAACATCAGTAACTAAGAGTATATTTTATTCTATATAATAATTCTAATTCAATTTTCGAAAGAAATTGTTAATGACATGTAGTAGTATAATAATGGGATGTTAAAGTTATTATCCTCTAACACCCATGTATTTGAAGCCCAAGCCAAAGTTTATGCGAATAATATACGAGAAAAAATTTAAAATACATTAAGAGTTATAGCATCATTTTAGTGAAGGAATACAAATCTACTTGTCACAACAACCACATCATGATAGTATATTTCAAAAAACGATAGTCTAGATATTATATAGTAAGGTCTTCTTGTAGCTATGGCTTCTTTTACAAATAAATTGGCTTAAATTAGTCAATATCAACCAATGACTTTCCACAGATAAAAACTTGATCCAGTATTGCTGTGGTTTACTTAGAGAGATATGGATTTTTGAATAAATTAATTAATTTTAATTATAATATCTCTAGAAGAGAATAATTAGCAATGAACACTGAAACCATGACATGACAATTCAACTCCCGATGGGCCAGCCTTTTTCGAGCCCACTATCTCTTTAGTTAGGAGAATTGTCTATTTACATCATCTGCTTTGGATACTAAATAATTGACAAAAGCCGAACAAACAATTAACATAAAACAGCATCTGAAAATGAAAGTTTTGGTTCATTTATTTATTATAATTTTGCAAAACTATTCTTGCGAATTTGCAATCTCTACATCAAACTTAAATATTCTTTCTGTATATATAATTACATGTTTTGTAATATATTCAGTAAACTATTCGGTAAAAAAGAAAAAGACGTAAATAAAATAGAAGATAAAAAGCTAGAAGAAAACGCATAATTATATTTTTATTATTAATTAGCGTAAGGGTTTTTTCTTAAATATTCCTTATTATTATACACACCTTGAGAGGTTAGAGTTTATGAGACTGAATAAGAAGATTGATTGAATAGCTATTTTTCTTTGTATGTCTTGCCATTCCTATGAAATTCAATATTTCTTTTTCAAATTTATTTAGAATTGGAAATTCCATATCAATAGTCAATTAAAAAAGGCGTACTTAAATGGTAAGGTATTTTCAGCAATTACCCTTTATTATCTGCTGATATCTGCTATTTTTGGTCAATTCAGTTATATCTGAATATATCAGTAACTATGCCAATACGAATTTTTTTTAGTTTTTTAAATTTGAAAATTGAAAGTTCAGTCCATCATTGAGACCTTAAACCTCCATTATTTTTTTATTTTTTATCTTAACATTCAAGCAAATTATAATTAAAATATTAATTGAACTCGGAATAAAATTGATTGTATTGAAATTTCTGTATAATTCTACCGAACTTGTGTGAAATT
>DASUCH010000077.1:0-4324 GCA_035762785.1 Nitrososphaeraceae archaeon
AATTCTCTTAAAGATAATAAAAAGAGAGAGAAAATAGCAGATATGATTGCATTATTAAGAGGAGTAGTAGAAGCACGTAAAAAACTGCATATTTTTGTTAATGTTAGAAAAGAAAATTTAGATGAATTACTTTCTACTTTACCAGCATTAAAGAGACCTACAGTTAGCAATTTAAGTGAAGAAGGATGGTATGGAGTGAATACTATAATTGATAAGAACGAATTTATAAAAATTGTTCCGATTATGAGAAAATTAGCACAGGGTTTAGTTGTATCAGAACCAAGACAAATATTACCATTAGAAGAGATCAACATAGATAAAGAAGAATAATTGATTAATAGAATAACAATTAAAAATGCTAAATTAGATGTAGAGAGTGTACGTTATAGAATATCGAGTAATTTTTCTGATGATGCAATTAAAAAAACACAAGAGATTATAGAAAACGTTCGAAATTTTGGTGATGATGCTATAAAAAGATACACTTCTACATATGATAAAGTAGAACTAGATTCATTCCAAGTCAATAGGGAAGAAATAGAAGAAGCGTACAATTGTATTTCTGAAGATCATATTAAAACTATTAAACTTATCAGAAATAGATTGATAAAAAATGAAACTATTCTTCTAGAACATCTTAAAAAAATATCATCATTATATATCCGAAATAAAAATATACAACGCATAATCCAACCTATTCCTAGCGTTGGTTGTTATGTTCCTGGTGGATCTGCCAGATATCCAAGTACACTAATAATGTGCGTCACACCAGCAAAATTAGCAGGAGTTAAAAGAATAGTAGTAATAACACCAACTAAGATAAATGGAAAAATAGATCCACTTACGTTAGTTTCTGCTGACATTTGCGGAGTTAATGAAATATACAAAATTGGAGGAGCACAAGGTATTGCAGGATTAGCGTTTGGAACTAATAGTATTAAGAGAGTGGATAAGATTGTAGGTCCAGGAGGAATGTTTGTAACAATTGCAAAATTGTTGGTTTCAAGTATAGTATCAATTGATATGTTAGCAGGACCTACGGAATTAGTAATTTATGCAGATGATAAATCTAATCCTAAATATGTTGCTTTAGATTTGATTTCCCAATCAGAACACAGCAAAGATACGTTGTGTGGATTAGTAACCAATTCATATGAATTTGCAAATAGAGTTGAATATGAAATTAATAATATTTTAGAAAGTAATATTCCACGTCAGGAAATAGTTACAAATAGTTTAAAAGAGAATGGATTTATTGCTATATCAGAAAATGAAGATTTAGCAATAGAATTCATTAATGAAATAGCCCCTGAACATTTACAGATTATGGCTAAGAATGAATTAAAAATAGTTAAAAAAATTATATCTGCAGGACTTACTTTAATTGGAGAAAATACTCCATCTGCAGCTAGTGACTATTGTTTAGGCTCAAATCATGTTCTTCCTACGATGGGATTTGGCAAATCAAGAACATCTTTATCGATATTAGATTTTGTTCGTATTTCAAATATAGTTAAGGCTTCAAAAAAAGAACTTAAGGAAATTGAGCCTTATGTCAAGATAATAACTGAAGAAGAAGGATTGGTTAATCATTATAAAGCCATTAAAGAAAGAGTAATAGATATTCCAAAACAAAAAATAGAAGATGAGAAATAAAGTTGGATAAATGGTTTGAATCAAAATTAAGTGAATTAGAAAAACTAGATTATTACAAAAAACCTGAAAAAAGTAAAGGATTAAAACTGGATGCAAATGAAAATCTTGCTTTAAAAAAAGACTTTATCAAAAAAATCGCTATCAAAGCTGCAGAAAGACAGGATTTAAGAGAATATCCATTACAACAAGTTGATCACTTTTATTTACAGCTTTCAAAATATACCAAAATAGATAAAAAATATTTAGCTATTGGAAATGGCTCTGATCAAATAATAGATTTAATCCTGTCAGTCTTTGGAAAAGAAAAAAGAGTAACTACCTTTACTCCTACTTTTTCTTATTTTATTGATAGATGTTTATTATATTCCATAAAAATAGACAAAATACCTCTTTTACAAGATAATTCTATTGATAAAGAAAAGTTTATTCAAAGTGCAAAAAAATCTGAAATAATATACATCTGTTCACCCAATAATCCTACCGGTAATCAATTTGATAAGGAACTATTAATAGATTTAATTAAGAATTTTGATGATAAATTAGTTATTATAGATGAAGCGTATGTAGAGTTTGCTAGTTACTCATTTTGTTCTGAAACAATAAAAAGTCAAAATATAGTACTATTAAGAACTTTATCAAAAGCATTTGGATTAGCAGGAGCAAGATTGGGCTATTGTATTGCTAATGAAGATTTTTCGCATATATTTAAAACTATCATACAGTATCCTTATGCAATAAATAATATTTCTTTAAATATAGGAAGTGAAATATTAAAAAATTCAAAATATATTGAGAAAACCATTAAAGTTATAAAGAAAGAACGTAAAAGAATATTAGATTCTTTAAAAGGAATTAATAATGAAATAAAAGTTTTTCAAACGGAGTCTAATTTCATTTTTTTTCAAATACTTGATATTAATAAATATGAACATATTTTAACTCAGTTAAAAAAAGATAATATTGCAGTTAAAACAATAGGAAGAATAAAAGATAGAAAAGGAGGTCATATTAGGGTAACTATCGGAACAAAAATGATGAATAATAAATTTTTAAGATCCTTAGATAAGGTAATATAATGTATCAAAAAATAAATAATAATAATTTTATTCCTACGATGAGAAGATATTTACATATTGATTATATTATTTTTGATATTGATGGAGTTTTAATTGATGTAAAAAAATCTTATAATGAGGCAATAAAAAATACAGTCCAATTTATAGTCAGAAATATGATTAAAAGAGATTTAAAAGATTTAGTTACAGATAAGATCATTTTAAAATTTAGACAGACTGGAGGTTTCAACAATGATGCTGATACAAGCTATGCAATTAGTTTAGCACTATTATCGCATCAAGACCTTGAAAATGCTAATCTTGAAAAATTTCTAATTGAGGTAGCAGAACATGCTGATGAAACTGGGATAGAATCAGTTGAGAAATACATTAAAAAATTAAAATTGAATAAAATCTCTCCTTCTGATTATTTGATAAATATTGATAAAATTCTAGATTATTTGAACTATCCTGGAAGAGTTGGAGACAGTATAGTTTCTACGGTATTTGACGAATTTTTTTATGGACAAGAATTATTTTTAGAAAGATATAAAATTAAATCAAAATATTATTTTGGCAAACCGCTTATAGAAAATGATAGAATAGTGATTACAGATAATACAGTTAGAAAATTAATAGAAAGATTTAACGATAAAATTGCAATGGTTTCAGGAAGAAGTAAGATTGCAGCAGCCTACGCACTAGATAATAAATTTTATTTGTTAAACGAGAAGAATAGCGTATTTCTAGAGGATGAGGACAGAAAATTCGCTAAACCAAATCCATATGGATTAAAAAAAATAATAAATAAAATTAACACAAGAAATGATATTCTCTATTGTGGAGACTCTGTTGAAGATCTAATAATGGCTAGAAGAGCAGAAGAAGAATTAAATCAAAAAAAATCTAACAAAACTAAAACTAATATAGTTTTTTGTGGAATCTATGGTTGTAGTAGTAACACAGACGAGTTAATTAGTAAGTTTATGGAGAAAAAAGCCGATATAATAATTAAAAGTGTAAATGATTTACCATATATATTAAATAAAGTATCATAAGGAATATTGTTAGTTGAATTCGGAACCTCTTGACTTGGATAAATCTCAGAAAAGAATATCAGTCAAAGATAGATGTACAAAAGAGACCGATGTAAGTGTGAGTGTTAATATTGACGGCTCTGGGAATGTGGAAATTAAAACTGGAATTCCATTTATAGATCATTTAATCTCAGCATTTGGAAAGCATAGTATGATAGATATTTCTTTAGAAGCAAAATCAAATGATAGTATTTCTCATCATTTAATTGAAGATGTGGCTATAACTCTCTCTCAGACTCTAAATGATGCGTTATCAAATAGAACACAAATTAGAAGATATGGATATGCAATAATTCCAATGGATGAAGTAATGGCAATTTCAGCAATTGATCTAATCAAAAGGCAATTCCATAAAGTAAATTTAGGATTAACAAGAAAGGAAATTGAAGGTATTGCAAGAGAAGATTTGGAACATTTTATAGAAAGTTTATTACAAAATCTTAATGCATGTACTCATATTAATATACAATATGGCGAAAATGACCACCATAAAATAGAGGCAGCAATAAAGTCATT
>DASUCH010000078.1:0-6679 GCA_035762785.1 Nitrososphaeraceae archaeon
TTTAGTATTAATGTGATAGAGAATTGTTAACATATTTTATCTTCAGTAGATAAAAATAATAAAGATATTAATTGTCGTTTTAATAGGACTAAATTTTTATAATACAATAAAAAATAATTTACAAAACAAATATTTAATTTACTTACCAATTAATAATACTTCAAAACTCCATCAAAATCTATACAATAAACGATATTCTGCATTCTGTTCAAAAATTAATTTTGATACTAAAACAATGATAAAGTACAGGAAATTAGGAACTTATTTTTTTATTATACTATCGACTCTACTCTACATTCTTCACAGGTAAATGTTCCATCACTGTATAATAATAGATCTGACCATTCTCCGCATTCATCACAATAACCAGAAATGTGTCCTTGTGGACGACCCGTTTCACCTCTAATTAATGCTGATTTTTCGGATACTACATCTATTAGTTCAGGGGTTACAGCGATTACATCAGACGATGATATGATACCTACCAATCTATTTTTATAAACAACACCAAGCCGTTTTATGTTATGCTTTCTTAATATTCTAGCTGCCTCTGTTATGGTAGCTTCTCCCTCAATAGTGTATAGTCTTTTCATAATCTCGGATGCAATTATAGAACTGGGTGGTACATCCCTAGAAAATCCATCAGTAACGATATCCCAATCAGTGACTATACCAACAGGTTCTTCATCCTTGAATATAACAATACTACCAATCCTCTCTTTTTTCATTTTTTCCGCAATTTCTTTGATATTAGAATCAGGAGAAGATGAAATAATTGGGCTGTTCATGACATCTCTGACTAAAACCCTAGTTGTCATATTTGCATCCCTGTGTTTGCTTCCTAGATTGGTCCCCACATCGATTATTGGTATTATCGAACTTAATTAGTTTACTGCAAAAGAATTTATTACAAATATTCGCCTAGCGTTCCTTTTCCTGATGAGGCTATTTTGATTTTACCAGAAGGTAATATCCTAATTATATCATCTAAAGACATTCTTTTTAGAAATTCTACTAAATCATTACCTATATTTTGAGAATTTGTAATCAATTCTGATTTTATTTTTTTTGCAGCATTCATAGGATCTATACTACCCGGAACTATAATTGAATATATTATTGATTTTGATTTTATACTATCGACAGGTCCACATATTAGCTTATAAATCTCATTATCTTTTGTCACACCTATAGATAATTTTAACTCTAATGCCTTAACAAAATTTCTCTTTCCTTCAATTACAAAAGATCCTTTTGGAAGAAATTGACCTGTTGGAGCACCTTTTTTAACTTGATTAGGATACACCCAGTATGCGTCAGCACTTGATAAACCATCTTTCCATCCTCTGCTAAAGGAGACAGTAGCGATAGCTGTTTCTATAATGCTTTGATTATTTGTAGTCATATCTTCAACACTATGACCTATATTTTTAATTAAAAAAAAAGGAGAACCATGTATCTCAGCATGAAAAACCAGATCTTGATCAGTCATATGTTTCCTTATTATTGCGGAATTTGAGGAGCTATCTCTACCTCCAATTATCAATAATCCATTTGAAGTTACAAACCACCTATATCTTTCAAACCATTCCTTTGTTTTCTGTTCTTTTAAATTTATTTTTTTTTCCGCGATAGTTGTTTTGTTTCTCAATTCTTTTATTTCATCTAATATTTTAATCCTCGCCTTATCGATCGTTTCGCTTCCTCTTTCCATTTCCTTTGCTCTTGTATAAAGAAGTGAAGAAACTTTTCTTAAATTATCATCCAATGGAATTAGTTCTTCCATTATATCTACGTATTTTTTCCCTTTTTCTATTATTAGACTAGAAGAATGTTTATTTAATAAAGCATTTAACTCACCTGTATCAGAAATAGATATTTTCATCAACTCAGAGGCAAGATTTCTTATAGAATTAGACTTAGATAATACTTTTTGTTTAGCCTTATCTTGTTCACGAAGGTCATGTTCAAGAATTGAAATTTTTTTATCAAGTTCTATGGTATGAATTTTTTTACCAATTGTAATAATATCTGTACATAAAACCTCATCTAATGCATCCATAAAAGTAGGAACAGATTTCATATTTGACCCCTCCATCTTTTTTAATTCAACGTGAGACGCATCAATAGGTACATTATTACTATCAAAAATAATTATCGGAGAATGTTTAGTTTCACAAATTACTTCGTTTACCAGTTCTTTTGTATTGATAAATATTACGCCAAGTTCATCCTTTGTAATCTCTTTTATTTTCTTGTTAGTACTTATACTCGCACGAAAAAGTATTTCTTCAACAAATTTTTTGGGCAATGAGAGAATTCGTCCTAACCATTTTGTAATTTCCAGATTTTTAGTTTCATTCTGAAATTTTGATTCAAATTCTTCAATTGTTATATTAAAGATATCCGAGCTATATGAAGGAGGAGGTGCATATTTTAATCCTATGTGCAAGGTTCTGTGTCTTACTTCTAATGGATTAAGAAGTGAAATTATCTTCATATTTTCATCACAAATTATTATATTTCCTTGACCAAAAAATTCGCATATTAAATATCGAATTTTTGTATCAAGATGTTCAAATTTGAAAATAGCTATTCTTTCTGAATCCAATTGTTGAATTGATATTATACGGGATCTTTCAAGTTCCTTCCTTGCATTTCTAACCAAATCGTTTTCTTCTACTTGTTTGAATAATATTTTAGTAGGCCACAAACCTTTTGTAGATATTACCAAAAGAATATCGTGTTCAGTTGAATGATGAAATTTTAACGCAAGAGAATCTCTTGTTATGGCATTGATTTGGCTCAAGTAATACCCACTTGTAAGCCGCAAATTGACATAATTAACAATATACCTTAACTCTATGGATGATAACTCCAATGCTAATGTAAATGGGAGCAGCTAAATATTAACTACAAATTCAGGAAATAATTAGACCGGAAGAAATTAAACTCCCTAGTATTAAATGAATTTAATATTTGGAACCCACTGATAAAATTTACTACATCCGAGCTCTATTGGGCATTCTAGCAGGTATTATTATAGCATTCAGTATCACTCCAGGCACTAATCAAGGAACTATATTAGGCATTATTATTATAATGAGTCTCCTTTTCTATATTATTTCTTATTGGATCTCAAAAAAGATTATTCCCAATGTCCCAAGAGCAGAGAAAAGGAAATTTATTACTAACGGTATTTTTCCTTTCATTTTCTTGTTAATAATGTTTATGATAGTGTCTTATACAGGCTTACATCAAAACCTAGCATCGTAAATGTAATATGTGTTGGAATAGTAAATCGCCTGGTATTCCTGACGAATTTTTTCTCCGCGAAGAGGAAATACCTATTACAAAAGAAGAGGTTCGTTGCATAATAATAAGCAAACTCAGACTAAAGGAAAATAATTCAGCTATCGATATAGGGTGTGGAAGTGGCAGTATCACTGTGGAACTTTGTCTTCAATGTTTGAAGGGAAAAGTCTTTGGAGTGGATTTGGATTTCCAAGCCGTTAACCTAACAAAGAAAAATCTTCAAAAGTTTAAAGTCGAAGCAGAAATAAGACTGGGGAATGCTATGGATATATTAGAATCCTTACCTGCTGTAGATGGTATTGTTATAGGAGGGACTACCGGTGAAACTCAAGAATTAATAGATCAATCCATTAGGAAATTGAATCATGGAGGAAGATTAGTTATTACTACAATCCTGATTGAAACGATGTTTAAAGCTATAAAAACAGTTAATGAATCAAGGTTACTTAAGGATATTGATTTTACCCAGATAATAATATCAAAAGGACGAAGAACTAAAACTGGTACAATGATGCTTGCAAGAAATCCAGTTTTGATAATTTCCGCAACCAAAATATGAAGTTATTCGATTTTAATTGTATTTTATGATTTAAATTACTCAGTCCTCAATAACAAAACAAATGAAACTTTTTTGTGTAGGTTGTGGTCCAGGGGATCCAGAATTATTAACCATACGAGCTTTAAATTTAATTAAGGAGGCTGATGTAATTTTTGTGCCTACTTCTAAGTCCGATAAACCTAGTATTGTATTATCTATTGTTGCCAAATACATTAACAAAACCACTAAAATTATTCATCTAGTTTTTCCTATGGTTAAAGACAAAAATTCTCTTAAAGATTATTGGGAAAAAAATTCTTCTGAAATTTCTCGAACGGTCAAAACTGGTAAAAAAACGCTATATTTGACAGTAGGTGATCCATCACTGTACAGTACATGGATTTATATCCATAGAGAATTGAAAAAAAATCACAAAGATATAGAAATAGAGATTATTCCAGGAATTACGTCAATATTTGCTTTTGCTGCAGAATCAAAAATAAGTTTAGTAGAAGGTGATGAACATTTGTCGATTGTTCCCGCTTGTTATGATTTAAATAAAGTAAAAAATACAGTTAAGGCATCTGATACCATAGTTTTTTTAAAAGATGGCAGATATTTTGATAATGTAATTGAAATGTTGTCAGATACAGGCTTCAGTGAGGAATCTCAGATAGCTATAGCTCAAGATGTATCGACCAATGAAAATATCCGTGAGATTAAACACTTAAAAGATCTCAAAGGTAAGAAACAGCCTACCCAAAAATATTTTTCTATAATGGTAGTAAAAAGAAATGATAGATAAGAATACTGTCTATTTTGTTGGATCAGGTCCAGGCGATCCAGAATTGATAACTATTAAAGCAAAAAAACTATTACAAAGAGCTGATCTTGTAATATACTCAGGATCTTTATTGAATCCTGAAATTCTACAGTATGCTAAAAAAGAAGTAAAATTGTATGATGCTGCATTATTAAATAGAGACGAAATTTTTTCTTTACTGAAAGATTTCACCAAACAAGGTAAATTAGCAATAAGATTTCATGATGGAGATCCTTCCTTGTTTAGTACTATTAGAGAACAGATTGATAGACTCGAAAAAGAAGGAATTGCTTGTAAGGTAGTTCCAGGCATCTCTGCAACATTTGGTGCTGCATCTGCCATGAACTTAGAATTAACAATCCCTGGAATCACTCAAACGTTGATTATTACACGAGCTGAATTTCGTACCCCAGTTCCTGAAATAGAGAGAATTTCTGAATTGTCAAAACATGGAAGTACTATGATATTTTACTTAAGTGTGCATCTTATAAAGGAAATTGTTGGAGAGTTATTAAAAGGGGGACGATACAGTCTTGAGACACCAGCTGCTGTCGTATATCGGGCTACTTGGAAGGATGAAAAAATTATTAAAGGAAAATTAAAAGATATTGTAGAGAAGACACAAAAAGAAAAAATAATTAAAACTGCATTAATTATAATTGGAAATGTTCTTGAACCTAAAGAATATCAGTTATCGAAAGTGTATGATGCAGAATTTACCCATGGATATAGAAGAGGTACAAAAATTAATAAGAATACAAATAGGATTAATTAATTTATTTATTTTTAATCAGAGAAACTCTTTTACAGAATAACCAAGTTACCATATTTTTTCAAATAAGAAATTTTTTCTTTATAATCGTGATCCATATTCATAACGATTTCCCAAAATTTTTTAGAATGATTGAACTCTTTCAAGTGTGCTAATTCATGGATAATAACATAATCAATTACACTCATTGGAAAAGCCACTAAATATAGACTGAAATTGAGATTTCCTTTACTAGAACAGCTTCCCCAACGTGTAGAATTATCCTTTATTTTTATTTTAGTATATTTAACATTCATTAATGTACTCAAAATCTTAATTCTTTCATTTATTAAAATAGATGTTTGTGTAAGATACCAACTTTTTATGTATTTTTTATAATTTTTTTTATTTAATACGTGAAAAGTAATTTTATTAATAGATGAAGATATTATTGCATTATTAATAACATCTTTAGCTATATCTACTTTATATTTTTGTCCTAAATAATAAAGATAAAATTTGTCATCATATTTCTTGCCAAAATTTGTGTTGAACTTTTTATAATATTCATATGTTTTTGTTATCCAGTTTTTTTTAGTCTGTAAAAAATTATGCAAATTTGCTTCATTAAAATTCACTGGGACCGTTAAAAAAAAACCGTTTATATTTGCCATCAAGGAAATTTTAGATGCTCTTTTAGATTCTTTTTGCTTCAAATAAATATATTCTGTTTTAGATACTGTATAAGATATTAACATAGAAAAAAATAAAAATTTTAAGCTATTTTAAGAACTCTTATTATCTAAAATGAACTAATGTGTCTTTCATTCCTGGTTTCATATCTCTCTGGCTTCTTACCTTTCTTACAGCATCTTCAAAGTGACGCATGGTAACATAAGCTTCCATTGTATGTTTAGAAGCTTCCTCTGGATTAGGATATTTATCAATATATTCATGTAGTACAAGAGATATAGCAGTGTTTACAACTGCCGCTACATCAGCCCCACTAAATCCATCTGTTAGTTCTGCTATTCTTTTTAGATTAAGATCGTTACTTATGGGTTTTCCTTGAACATTAAGTTCTAGTATTTTTTCTCTTGTTTTAATATCTGGATTAGGTACATAAATTATCTTGTCATATCTGCCAGGTCGTAATAGTGCAGGATCAATCATATCAGCCCTATTTGTAGCAGCCAAAACTACTACACCATGCATCTCATCAATTCCATCCATCTCTGTAAGTAATTGTGAT
>DASUCH010000079.1:0-9066 GCA_035762785.1 Nitrososphaeraceae archaeon
GGAATTTCCTGCGTATCAAGTTAAAATGAAATCACGCCGAACTGGACGGATATGAGCAGCAAACCATGCGAAGGTGTGGTATTGACTGTTAATTCTCGAAATGGGTGAGGTCCGGGAGGGAGCAACCCTAAGGTGACATAATCGTGCTGGTCCGTCTACGTGGTGGATCATATGAGATACGAGATTGGGATTTTTATCAAAGGTGGTACTAGTAGGCTGCCTTCTTTAAATCTATGTAATTATTTTTAATTAGATAAAGAGCATTACACAAAATCAGATAAAAGAATTATCAATTATTTATTTTATCTATAAAAATCATCGGAGGAGAACTCATTTTATTTGCTCGACTATTGATGAGGTAAAAATATAGGTATTATGTGACAACTCTAACACTAGTTTATTTTATTTTCACCCACAATCAGGTGATGCTAAAAAATCCATAATTGGCAGAGTTCTTATACTTGGGTGGTGACTCCTTCTCCGGTTAGAGAATCGTGTAGTGTCACTAAAAATAATCCACTAATAAAAAATATACTGATTCAATAAATACCGTTTTGGTATCCTTTTAATGGAACTTATTTTAGCCATTGTCATTGATATATATATTAATTATTATTCCTTTTGGCTATTTCCATTTGTTAATTCAATATTAATAATTTTGTGGTACATTCGATGAATGTACAATATTATCTACCCTTTTTATATGACCAAAAATAATTTATAGAAATGTATAGAAGTTGTAATCAATATAACTACAAATATCGTTTCTTACTAAAATTTATTTTTTGAAAATTGTGTACTATTATAACTAAACTAATGTATTGTCATATTGTGTATCTAGTTATTAATAGCATCAAATTTTATATATTATCTCCATCAACTACAATTGAATAGTAAGCTTATGAGAACTACATTTATTATAGGAATTTTATTTTTCTTGGTACTAGGAGTTTTGAATTGTAGTACGAATGTCTTTGGTCATGCAAATCCTATTTCATATAATCCCTCTTCAAATAGCATTTTTCAATTAGATCAATTATTACCGACCAATATAACAATTCTATATTCTGAAAGACCAGAACCAAAAGTGAGTTACATTCATGTTTTGAATCCCTTCAATGAAAGAGTTGATAATAATGATTTTAAAATAGGTACCCACGATGAAAGAGGAGCAACAGTTACGTTAGATTCTCCAAAACTTTCCAATGGAACGTATACTGTTTCATGGCTTGTCTTATCAAAAGATGATGGTCATATAACAAAAGGCTCATATGTATTTACTATAACTGATAAGTCTGAAACTACAAACACAACAACAACTAAGGATAAGGAGGCAAATACATTTCTACAACGAACAGTAATTGACAATGTCACCCTTGAATATGAAATAACGCCAGTACAAGTTGGCATAAACACCTTTATCGTAGCATTGAAAGATGAAAATAACAAACCATTAAGTAATATTAACAATGTGATAATGCAATTTACGAATCAAAATCAAAATATTGGACCAATAATTGCAAATTTAAAAAAGACGGGTGAAGGGGTTTATAGCATTACTGGAGCTTATCTTAGCCAAGAAGGAAAATGGAACGTAAAGATAACAGCCCAAAGATCGGGACAATATGATTTGAATCATAATTTTAAGATATCAATTTCATCTAAATAATCTTGTAAAATATGAGAATGCGTTAAGTGAGGCTTGTTATATATTAATCAAAAGACTTTTTCACAATAGATATTGAAATTAAATATCCATTAATAGGGATATAATATATTAAAAGTTATTTTGGTAGATTTTGATTATATATTTTTAACTTTAACCAACCCTTTCTTGCAAATAAAATAACTAATATTGTAATTGATATTGATAATAAAAGTGTAATAAACGAAAAAAATTGATCAACTAGATGATTCTGATTATTAGTTGTTTTTGTTGATTCTGATTGTTCTGAATGAGGCAATGTCATCATATCCATATTATGAAAGTTATCTTCTTGAGGTGGAGACGTTATAGTTAGAAATGAAGAAGTAAAAATTACACCAATACCAAAAATAAATTCTAATTTTAATGATTTATCAAATATCTTAAACTTTTGTATTTGTTGATTTATTTGTATCCATATTTTTTGATTAATGAATTTATGCAATCTAAAATGATGATAACCTCCAAGTAACCCCATTGGAAAAACTAAAAGCAATTTTATTACCAAAATGTTTCCGTATGGGCTATTTAAAAGTGAAGATGGTTGTTGAAGATGTAGCAAACCCATATAGAGTCCGGTTATAAATATAATACCCATTGATATTATAGCAATAATAGAAAAATGTAAAATGATTGATAGAAAAAGATGTATATTTAGGGAATTTTTAAAAAATTTAGAATATTGAAGATCAGGTATTTTTTCTTTAACAAGTAATTTTCTTGATATGAGGAGAGAAATATAAAACAATCCTCCTACCCATATTGATACCATCATGAAATGAATCCAATCAATGAAAATAGCTAAAAAAGGCAAAAAGGAAACTGCAGCATTATGACTTTGAATGCTGTTAGAGAAAATATTGATAGAACCTAAAATCAATATTAATATACAAAAAGTTAAGGAAATCTTATTGTTTTTTATTTTTTGATGTTTTATATTTTGTTGCTCTTTATATTCCCATCTCTGTGTTTTTTTTGCTATATAATAATATACTATAGATAATATAATAATTATTGTAGATGTTACTAATTTTATTATAAATATGTTACCAACACTAGATGATAGTAATATTAAAAAAGTTGAACTCAAATCAAGTGCTAGTTCTGAAGATAATAAGGAAGCCTGATATACAAGCAAAATTAATGCCATATTAAAGATAATAGTTCCACATCCAATAATTAATATTATAAATTGTTTATTGTTCACTAAGAAAGGCCAAACGAAACTATTATTATTATTATTAAAAAATACAGAGTCTTTTTTTATGACTGGAATCAATACAAAGGAATGTACAAAAGTGACTCCTACAATTAATGCTTGAGCAATCAATAATGGACCTTTGATAATTGCATCTGTATAAGAGGTAATTGCAGCAGCAGTTTCTGACTCTGATCCAATAGTAGTAGTACTTTGACTATAGGATATTTCGACAAAATTAAATGAGGGTATCAAATATAAAAATATAATTGATGTAGTCAAGATATAGAAAAAGTAGGATAATCTTTTCAACTTGCTAACTTTCTTTAATAATTTGATTTATTTCTCTAAAGTATCGTTATTGTTCAACTTAAATCGTTTTAATATTACCTTATTAATTTTTTCAATTATTTTACTCTACTATCAGATATTGCCATTTAAAATAATAATTTAGGGAAAGATAATAAATAGAGTTAGAGAATTTGAATTTGTTTATTTATTCTCTTCATACAATTGGATGTTGTGATTGTATAGCATTTTCTACATAATTTTATTTGGTGAATTCATCAATTCTCTAATTCAGTTAATTTCTTTGAAATTTCATTATTTGCTAAATATGGTTCAGGAAACCCTAAATCTGTTCTTGGTTGCGGGCAACCAAAGCTTCCTAAAATAGCTTTTCTAATAACTCCATCAGAAATTTGTTTAGTTGAATTATCAGACATTGGTTCGCTTTCTGCAGGACTACAAGTCCAAGTAGCTCTAAATTCTGTACCATTAATGTTGCCAAATAATGTGTAGTTATATGTTGTTTCTATGGTGGGAAAGAAAGAAGCTTCATAATGACCAGGATTTTGATAAGCTGGTTCGAAATTAAGTACTTTTTTCTTGTCTCCTGCTGCTAGCTCTACTTTTAACATATTTTCCAAGCCTACTATAGGTTTTGTTCCATTTGCTTTAGAATTAACTGGATCATTTGGATCTGGCCAGTACGCAGCCATATCTACTCCAGTTTTATCATCTACAAAAATAGGCTCGTTCAAGGAACCTACGACAAATAGATAGTCATCATTACCTATTGTGAATAATTGTCTTTGATGAGCATAAGCATTTTGATAAAGTGCAAGTGCTGATACAAAACTTGTCGCAGTTAGTATAATTATTATTGAAATGTGTACTTGTTGTTTTGCCACATACTATGGTAAAAGAAAATAATATATAAAAAATATGGTACAACTATCGATACAAACTAAATTTAACTTTTCTATTTTTTGATAATAAATACTTTGTCTAAATAACGAATTAATTAATTAATTATTCCGAGTATTATATTTGCAAAAGTAACAAATATTTTTTAATTTATATTTGCTATCTTTTTTAATTTAATTTTATTTTATTTTATTAATATCACAATTATATGGAGTATTATACCATATTTCAAACACCAATTTAGTGAATATGGATAAATAAATTTAAAATTTATTTTCTGTAAAGAGATTATTTTGAATATTAAGTAACTGGTAGATAATACAAAAACCATTATCATCTTATTTGATTTCCTTTAGAATCTAATCGATATTAATTTATAACTAAGTATTATTCATTAATCATTAATTTGTTAATCATAGTTTTGTATTCTTCTGCTTTCGAAAATAATTCATAATTAAATTGCTGTGATTCTTCAATTGTTGGATTGATGTCTTTCCTGTTTGAACAATAAACAGAATAAAATAAAAGCACTTGTGCAAAGAATGCTCCTAAAAGAAAATCTAGATCGTTGGTTACTGTTTTCTTCAAATTGTTTAATGGATCCTGAAATACTTGAATTGTATAAGGTAAAGTTTCTATTGTATCTTCAATGGCCTTAGTAAATAAACTTCTAAGAATTTCTTCTCTATCCAACAATATCAATAATATAAACTTGTTAAAAAATTTGTTTTGTTAGATAGTGTACTGTATTTAATAAATTATTATTTAAATTTATAAAAAAACCATTCGGTAACCTTTCAAAATATTTAGTACTTATATAAAAATATTGTTTATCTCTTTTAAATCCTTTTGAATACTTTTATCATATAGAAATAAAGAACCAATTATGAAATAATCCAAAACTGAATATACAAGGAATGAACTACTGTGTACTATAAGTTCTCATTATAAAAGTTAATGATAGACTACGTTATGGTCGGTATGAACGTAAAATACAGATCTGTTTCTATTTTGCTCACACATTAATCATGAATGCTTCGATCTGACTACTTGAGGCTCTCAAGTAATTCTTTAGCTGATAGAGTATTAAGTATATCACACTTCTTGGCCCATCCTCTCCTGGCTTGTCCTATACCAAAAATTAGAAAAGCATAATGTAAGGGATGATGAGCATCAGAATCAATTACCAATTTAACGTTATTTTCGACAGCCATTCGTATGAATTCATCTTTTAAATCTAACCGGTCATAATGAGCGTCAATTTCAAGGATTGTATTGGATTCATTTGCTACTTCAATCAATTTGGATATGTTGACAGGATATCCTTCTCTTCTATTAATAATTCTGCCTGTAGGATGAAATATAATATCAATACTAGGATTTCGAGCTGCACTTACGAGTCTAGCTGTCTGCAACTCTATTGGTAAAGAAAAATGTGAATGAATAGCAGCACCTACTATGTCTAGTTTGTCCAAGACGTTATTTGAAATATCAAGTGAACCATCCTTTAGAATATTTACTTCTGCAGAAGATAATATACGAAAATGTTCGTTGTTATTATTATTCATCTTAATTTTGTCATTTAGCTCTGCAATTGTGTTTGCTTGATTTAACAATTGGTTTTCATCTAGCCCATTAGTAAGCCTCAAGCTTTTTGTATGATCGGAGATTGCAATATAACTCAATCCGAATTTGTCTCTTGCATTTAATGCCATATCTTCTATAGACATTGTGCCATCAGTGTTATTGCTATGAACTTGTAAGTCTCCTTTCAAATCATCATAGGCTATTAATTGTGGCAGCCTTACTTTCTTTTCTTCTTTTTCCATTCCATTTTTCCCCATTTTTGCTAGTTCTATTTCTCCTCTATTTTCTCGCATCTCTGGAGGAATCCATTCTAGGCCCAATATTTGATATACTCCTTCTTCAGTAGCGCCAGCTACTCTACAGTTCTGTTTGTCAAAAACCCCCCACTCATTGAGACGAAGACCTTTAGATATGGCTATTTTTCTCATAGCTACCCCATGTTCTTTACTCCCGGTAAAGTATTGCATCGCTGCACCAAAAACTCTCTTCAGGTACAACAAGTAAATCCGCATCAATCCCATTATTTAGTTTGACAAATGCTTTAGATAATCCTCTTCCGCTTATCTCATTAACTTCTGGCATATTTACAAAATAATCAATTATATTATCACCATCTTCTTCGGACATAACTGACACCAAAAAATCAATATCTCCTATAGTTTCTTTCATGCGTCTAAAAGAACCGACAGCTACTGCTTGTTTTACTCCAGTATTTGCTGATAGCCTTTTCTCTATTCGCCTTACCAAAGGATAGATCTCACCAATTAGTCGTCGTCCTCCATCTTGTCTAAAAAACTGAATTTTCTTTAGAATTAATTCTTCCTTCTTTTGAGAAAATCCAGGAACACTTCTAATCTTACCTCCTAACGCAGCTTTTTCTAAATCAGAGATATTTTTGACTCCTAGGTTATCATACAGAATTTTTATTGTTTTTGGGCCAATACCTTCCAAACCGAAAAATTGACTAATATCTACGGGCAACTTCTCTTTTAGTTCATCGTAATAATGTATCTTTCCTGTTGTAATATACTCTTCAAGTTTTGTAGCAATAGCCTTTCCAATTGAGGGGATTTTTAGCAATCCTTTTAGTTGTTCTTTTTCGTATATGTCGCCTATATCGGAAGATAAGTTTTGTATTTCTTCTGCAGCTCTATTATATGATCTAATTTTAAAGATTGTATTAGGTTCGCTTTTCTTCTCTTTCGCTGTCTGCAAAATAAATGCTATTTCTCGAAATATTTTGGCAACTTCAGAATTCTTGCTCATTATTGCTACATTTTTTCTATGTAGCAGTACTAGACTTAAACCAAGCGATTTGATGAAAAATTGAAAGCATAAAGAAATCGTACATTGTAATAACATCTAAAAAAGTATGATTATTATTTTTAATTATTCCAGATCTGTATAATTTTGCTATTATATATTGCTGCAGTAATAGATGCAGTAATAGCTGCAGTAATAGCTGCAGTTTATATAATAAAGATCTGGTTTACCATAATTCTTTGGATGGTCAAAAAGACAACTAAAAAATATACATGTCCTTATTGTTCTCAAATTTCAAGAAGAAAATACGGTATATCTATTTTTATTGGTTGTAATTTACTTGGAGGAACACAATTAAGACAAAAGTTTTTCAAGTTGTCGTATTGAACATGACATTGTGGACATTCTTTTATAATCATTGTATAACTTCCGCTCCAATCAATTTCTGTTCCACAATTACTGCAAACTTTAGGTCTGTTAGTTATTGAAGCATGAAGTATATTATCACAGTTTCCACATCTATAAATGGATGTCATGTCAAAACCTTGTGTAAGTATATTATAGATGGTAGCAACAAATTTAACTTCAACAGGATCAGTAGGATTAAAAACTTTGGGTTTACTCTTCATAGTCTGTTTTTTGTATTTCAGAGTTAAATAACGTTTGGAAACTAAATTAATTTCATTAAAAACCATAGCCCTCTTCTGTCTACCTAGATAGAGCCAAGGATAATAGATAAAAGATGGCTATGGTGACATGCCTTTGCTTTTTTTGGAGTGTACTATTCAAATCGATATTATAATATTTAATAATTGGAGACAATTTTTTTCTTTATTGATTGATTGTTATTTATTGAAAGTCATAGCCTCATTCTTTGTATGATGTATAGGTAAGAGCAATTGAGAGTGGTGAGGCTATGAACATGGGTTCAATGCGTTTGGTAATTTTATTAATGAAATATTCTATTTAATAATTTGTTATAAATTGTTGCAATAGCCATAGCCTGAACAGGTAGAAGATCCCGCTGACGATTCAGACTATGACTTATTATGACTTAATGCGTATACCAAATGACTTCAAATTTCGACTATAATACCGTTTGTACCAATTATATTAAGTCTTAAAATTCTTACTCTCTGATCGTCTTATTTGAATTTATGTTTTGCATCACAGAATTCGACAGAACTAACAAAGAAGCCTTCAAATGGACCTGTTCTACACTCGTATTTCTTGTCGTCTGTTGGGAATTCGCTATAATAACTATTATCGCCATTGTATCCCTGCGCTATTGTTACTGTAGTATTGTTGTTGCTGAATACTGGCATAGCTGATAACAGTACCAATGAACCTATTAAAAGTACAAAAGTAGATAGCGGCGTACTGACTTTTGCATGATATAATTACAATAAAAAAATATATTTGAACTCCGAATAATAGTTGGATAAAATATTCTGTAAGGCAGATTAGAGAATGATAATTAAATTTTTCAATGACTAGTCATTTTATTCAAAATAATCCTGAAAAATGTTTCATAATTTGTTTCTTATTTTTTAGTTATTATATTATCAATCAATTTCATTCTTATTATTATCATTCTTCTCTTGATAAATTTATGACTTGTAGTATTTGATCTGCAAATGTCTTATCGTTTAAAAATCTTAAATTAAAACAGTCATCACATAGCCAGAACCTTGTTTGTTGATTTTGATTTTTATTTTTTACTATTGCCAATGTTGTGGCTCTATTCCAACACTTATTATTATTATTAAATTCATCTATAGTATTGTGTTGGCATCTTAATTTTTTAACCTAACTACCACACCTCCATAATACAATATATATTATATTGTTTCATTTGATATCTGGATTTCCTAATAATAAAATATATTTATAATTCGAAGAATTATTGAGTAACATATACTATTAAATTTATTTGTTTTTTTGTTTATTTGTTTAGAAAAGAACATTATGGTGTTGTTGTAGTTTTCATTTGTTATTTATTTATACAAATATATTGATATTATTCTTTCCTATATCAATTTCCTCCTATCATTATAGTTTTTTTTATTATTATTTTCAATCTAATTCAATAATTTGTTTATTA
>DASUCH010000080.1:0-25996 GCA_035762785.1 Nitrososphaeraceae archaeon
GTATATGATGCAGATTCTCCTGATATCATTCTTTTAATTTCACCTATAGTTTCAGGTGATGCATGAGCCTCTTTAGCTATTTCACGAACAGTCCATCCTTCTTCAAGTAATTTTATAATTAATGATTCTTTTTCAAATTTATTTAACATTCCATAAGAATTATTTGCAGTCAACACTTTTATTATTTTCTATAACATAAAGCCTATCTGTCTGTTTTCAATTGATACAACGTATTACAATTGTTTTTAATTGTTACAATCTGTTATTAATTAAGCACAAATTGTCTTGTAATTTAATACGAAAATAACTGCTTAAGGTATGGAATTTATAGTATAATTATTACTATAAGAAATTAATCTGACTAATCAGATAAGAGATATTAAATTTACTGAATAATTCTAAACCATTACTAGAAAAGATAACTAGATTGAAAGAGAAGTTTGGTATAGAAAAACTACCATGGAAATGTATGCAAATTGCAAATCTTCATATCCGATGTAACAAATCTGAAAATTAAAATATAATTATTTATTTATTTATTTTTCTTCAAAATATGGTAATACTTTATTTGCAAACTTTTTAATAAATTCAATTTCATCAGGACTGGTACTGTGTGTATAGATTTGGGTAAAGCCGGCATTAAAATATTCTTCTATTGGTTTAATTAAATCTTCTATTGAGGTAATTATTAGTATCGATTTTCTTAATTCATCATCTGATACTTCTTCTTTTGCTATTTTTTCTAATATTCTTGGATCATTTATATCTCTATCAAATGCATTATCTATTTGCGATGTTCTCCAAAATTCACAGGATTTAAAAGCCTTATCATAATCTTCAGAATAAGAAATTTTTGGTTTTGCTATTTTTTCCAATATTTCAGGATCCTTTCCTACTTCTTTAGCTGCTTTATTTAATAGATTAAATACCTCATTAGAATTATTTGGTTTGGAAGTGGTTATCACTCCATCAGTTAATCTGCCAGCAGTTTGAATCGCTTCTTTTCCAGAAGCTGCCATATAAAGAGGAATATTTGTTGAAGGAGGTGTATACAACTTTCCATTTTTTACCTTAAAATATTGACCATGAAAGTTTACAAAACCATTATTATTGTTATTGTTATTGTTATTGTTATTATTTGATAAACTTATTTCTTTGCCTTTGTCACCATTGCCACTTTCTTTATTCCATAATTTTTTTATTATTTTAATAGATTCAGTTGTTCGTTCTAGTCTTATGTCTGCGGAAGGCCAATCAAAACCTACAGAAACTTCATTCATAGCTTCGCCTGTACCTATCCCCAACCCTATTCGTCCCGGATATAATACATCTAAAGAAGCAAATGCTTGTGCGATTATACCAGGATTATATCGATATACAGCTGCAGTGACTCCAGTTATGAATTTCATATTTTTTGTTCTTTCAGCGGCAGCTGCTAGCCAAACCCATGTAAAGTTACCAAAGCCACCGTTATGTGACCATGGGTGAAAATGATCACTTGTCATAGTTTGATCAAATCCAGCCTTTTCTGCTTCTTTTACAAATTCAAACAAATCCGTCATTGAATATTGTTCTTGTGAAGCCCAATAACCTAGTTTTGTCATATAGGTTAATGTCTAACATAATATTTAATTAATATATAAAAAATATGAAGTTCATATGTCTAATATGCAACAATAATTAGAATCATAATTTTCTAATGTATCAAATTCTTCAGTTAAAAACATGAAAAAAAATATGAATTTAATCTATACTGGGGTCAATTATATTCTGCTAATTATTAAATAAATTTATTTAATGACAATATGGCTTTGCCCATTCTTCATTTGAAAATTCTGAGATATCACAATATGTAGAATATATTGTTGCCAAATTATTTTCTATTAATTCTTTATTCAGATTTATTCCATCACAATAAACTACACCAACCTCTCTTCCGTATCTGTCTCCTCTTCGCTGTCCATCATCAATATCAACTTCACCATTTTTATTTAGACATAAACTTTGCACTAATTTCTTGGCTTTCATATATCCTTCTTGGCCCCGTTCCGGAGTGTTTACTAATGATAATCTTATTCGATTATCATTGATATCTAATGTATCGCCATCAACAATGTGATTTACTATTCCTTCAAATTCTATATTATCTTGTTTTTTATTCTCTTGTTTATAATTTATTTTGAATAGTAAATAAATAGAAAGGGATATAATAATTAATATAATGATAACAATAAAAAATAATTTTTTATTTTTTATAGTAATCATAATCGTTTTAAATTAATACCATTGATTATATTACTATTTGGAATAACTTTATCACATTCAGTGTTACATAGTCCTTCACCAAAAGTGTACCCTTTGTTTTAATCATTTATAATATCTTACATAATCTAACCATTGGCATGTCTGTCCTAGCCACCAATTCTTATACAGGGTTTCCAATTTGGGTCATTCTATAAGACTGACAGATAGTCATCTCATAGGTTATAATAGTAAAACTATTAATCAATATTGGTTTACTACCTCTATATTTCGTAATTTAATCATGAGAAATGATTGAAACTTAAATACGATTTTATATTAAACTAGTTACTAATGTTTAAAAAATCTATCATCATAGTTGATGATGACCCAGATTTAATTAATGTATATAGTGAGGCCTTAAAAATGAGCGGTTACGATGTTTCTAGTTTTACTGATCCTTCTTTGGCATATCAACACATAAAGGAGAATCCGAATCGATACTCATTAGTAATTACCGGTGACAGAATGCCTGACAGGAATGGATTATATGTTGGTACGAAAATCTTAGAAATAAATCCAAAACTAAATGTAATCATAATGAGTGATTTCGGTGACTTGAAATGTAATTATAAATTTAATTTACTTAAAAAACGTGTTTCGATATTTAAACTAATTAGTGCAGTGAATGAAAGTGTATCAAAATCTATTTCACATGGAGATAAAATCTAATTAATTGGTGAATTAATGAAATTTTGGTCTGTTGATTCATCAGATATTTAAAATTGTTATTGATTTTCCGTTGTATACTATAAAATTTGAGTTTGTATAACATAGAATGTGTCAAAATTTTAATTGCCTTAAAACTTTGAACTACAGACTATTTTTAAATGAACCAAATTTATGAAAGAAATTATTCAAAGTGGTTTAACAAAACACGAAATAGACTAATTACAACTCTATCAACCAGTATAAAACTTTCAAAAACTTTTTTTGTATAATCAATAATATATTCTTCCTTTTAAAATCATTATTGTACTTTATAACCATCCAACAATCAACAGTCTTATCTATATTATCTTGTTATAATGCACAAACATAAATCTCCTTGTTCTTGAGGACAGTAGTCTTTGTAGTGTGAGAATACTCAAATCTATAATCTTTTTATTATTTATTGTACATAAAAATATTACACAAATCATTAGAAAAAGAAGTTAACACAATGGGTGTTAAGCGGCTAATTTAACACCCATCTATTTACTCTAGCAACAATTAGGTGATTCTAAAAAACTCTACTTTGTACAATATTGTACTGTTGCCGCCGATTTACCAGTTATTATATCATGAACTAACATAAAAAATAATATACAAACAAAAAATATGCTAAATCCACTAAATTTCGATTTTAATAATAATTAATAGATTTTTTGTAGCCTTTGCAGATAACATCATTAACTGAGACTGTATCTCGGTCTATATATAATAATTATAATACATAAGGCGAACTGAATTAAACAACGATAGATTCAATAAAACCAAAATTCCAAAAGATATAACCCTCTTTACATAAATACAATATACAGACTTGAAATGGAAGAAAAAAAGAATCAAACAAAATCATGTGAATAAAACAGAATGTAAATAAAACAGACAAGTTGTTATTGTTATTTATCTTATAAACAAATTATAATTATAGAAGAATTCTCAATGCAAGAGAAATAAATATAGAAAAAACCATAGTTTCATGGATAACTAATATAATATAGATATTGAATATTTAATCTCATGAAATTATAATTCAATTATAGTAGTTTATATTAAAAATAGATGGTCAGACAACGATTTTATCCATCATCTTAACACCTATACAGTATTCGAGACTTACATCTCTCCCTTTGTATAATATTATAATCTACACAGTATAAAATACTTGTATAACATTTAATATTAAAGATTAAGATCGTTTACGAAGCAAAAACTTGGAAATAGTAAATTGTATATTAAATTATAAATTATAAACTTCTTTCAAGACGATATCTAAATTTTCTTCCTATTATATAATCACTCTAAACAATTGGATTTCTAATTTTGTATTATATTTTATTTTTATCATTGTTGGATATCAGATTTTATGGATTATAACCGTCTTTATACCTATGTCCTTTCATGCACTCATTGCTTCAATCATAAATGAGTAATAATTTAAATATAACCACGTTAAACAATATAAAAACTATATAAAATTGATCAAAAGAGCATTGATTGTTCCTCACTTAAAGAAATTATTTAAATATGACCTATCGAATGAAGAATAGCGTTAATATTAAAAATTATTATAAAGTCTTAACTGATTTTCATAATAAGTTAAAGTTCTCTATCATTGGTAAATTTATAATATTTTTAATATTATGATAATGATATGGTGAATAGACAAACGTCAATAATAATGCACTATCCCAATTATCATTAAGAATATAGCTATATAAAAAATAAAGTCGTCATAGTGATGAATTAAGATCATGATAGTATAAACGTTAAACAAAGATTTCAGATTTACTATACAAAAATAGTGAGTGTATATTATCTATTTAATAATTCAACAAAATTAATTTATGTTACAATATAAGATTAATAATCTTTAGTCAATAATAAAAACTATAAAGATTTGAAACAAGTTTACGACACAAAAAATAAGAAAGTATCTTCTGAGAGAAATATAAATGTAAGCGGGAAATTAGAGAAGCGAACAACAAGAATGGAAGTTAAAGAATATCTTGATGCTTATTGTGGTGGTTCAAGATTTCACAATAATATCTCAGCAGATGGTAAATTACAAATGAAAAAAGAACAATATCATGCAGATTATGTAATAGATAAACCTGATGACCAAATAGATTTATACGATCTTTATAATAAAAAAATTGAGCTTAAAGCAATAGTTTATAATTTGATAATAATACATCCGTTATTAATAAAGAAAACAACATAATAGTATGAATGATCGTCAGGATAATAAGAATAATCAAATAATACACCGAAAAAGGAATATGCAACAAAAAGCATTACAATCATCAATATCAGTTATATCTAATAAGCAACAAATTGTATCTACTCAAGTTCCACCTAATAGAAGAAATGAGATCGAACAATTTTTAAAATTATTTGGATATAACTCTGAAAAAACTATACTTCAAGTGCATTTGATTGGTTTTTTTAGAAAAAAAATTTTAAATCAAAGAGAAATAGAACAAAAATCAAAATCAGTTAAGAGATATGGAGGAACTTCCTTTATAGTAGTCGGAAGGACATATGATCCTGCAATTATGGAAAATGTAATTAGACCAAAAAGAAAAGATCCTTTAGAATCAAGTCCTGGATATATAGGATATCTTTGGAAGGATAAGAACTTACAAAATAAATCACCTCATGAATTAATTCCACTTGATTTTACTCCTGTACATTTACCATATCCTAACGATTGGAAAAAAATGTTTGTAACCAAAGGATTCTTAATAGCAATGCATGTTCCTACATCATTTGTAAAAGATAAAAATAAGATTACAAGAGCACTTTATCTTATTGCAAAAAAAGGGTTTGACGTAAGAAAAGAATGGAATTTCCTTAATGATATCAAGAATTTAGGTTTTCGGAATAACGTTATTAAATTGAATGGGATTTAACCCATAATATTATTTCATAAGTATTCATACAATAATATCCTAGTCATTAATAATAGCTACTTATTATATTCTTCTTTTACTTCACTCCTATAATTTTGAAGCAGCTTATGTAGTTTTGGATTAATAACAAAATTGCAATATGGATCATCTTTATGTTTTTCATAGTAATCTTTATGATAATTCTCCGCAGTATAAAAATTCTTAAAAGGGGTAATTTCTGTCACAATTGGATCTTTATAGATTTCTTCTTTTTCTAGGTCTTTTTTTGATTTCTCTGCAATTTCCTTTTGTTTTTCATCATGATAAAAGATTGCAGACCTGTATTGAGTGCCAATATCATTACCTTGTCTATTAAGCGTTGTCGGATCATGGGTATGCCAAAAAATATCAAGGATTTTTCCAAAAGGTATAACTTGGGGATCAAATTCTAGTTGAATTGATTCTGCATGACCAGATTTACCAGTGCATACTTCCTCATAAGAGGGATTTTTTAATGTTCCTCCAGTATATCCAGGTGAAATAGACTTGACACCTTTAATTTTTTTGAAGATTGCTTCTGTACACCAAAAACAGCCATTGGCAAGTGTAGCTATTTCAGTTTTATTATTATTCATTTATTTTGGTAACTCCTTGTCCTTTGGGATAAAACGGATAGATAATGAATTGACACATTCGCGTGTATTCTTGTCTGTCAACTGCTCTCCAAGAAATTCATGTCCTAAATGCGCATTGCAATTTGCACATTCAATTTCTGTTCTTACTCCATCAGGGTCAGGAACATGCTTTATTGCATTGGGGAAATATTCATCAAAGCTTGGCCATCCACATCCAGAATCAAATTTGCTTTTTGATGAAAAGAGAGGCATATTACACCTACGACAGATAAATGTTCCCTCTTCGTAAAAATTGTCATATTCACCAGTAAAAGGAGGTTCAGTTGCTTTATATATAATGACTCGTTCTTCTTCTGGGTTTAGTTTATTGTGATTCATACTAATAACTTTCCTTAACAGATTTTTGAATCTTCTGATTTCTTGTAATTTTTTGTAATAGCAGCCATACTGGTTCTAATTGATTTTTTGTATTTACAAATAAACCTCCTATTTTTTCGATTGAAAAATTTTAGTCTATAAATTTCAGCTGATAAATTCTATTAACAAATACTTTATTACTTTCGATTGGTTGTATTTTATATTGTCAGAAAAATTTGGTTTACCGTTCGAGATAGTAGAATCTAAAAAGACGGATAAAAATAAAATTTCTGCAGGTTTAAAAAAAGTAGAAATTTTTGTCAGTCCAGAGCAAGTTAATGAAATAATATCAGAAATTGAGAATTTACAATTAGAGGCAACCTTATATGACTCTCATGGTTATGGACAGTCTAAACAAAAAATAAGGTCAGGGAAAGCAGGAGGGCAAACCGCAACAATATCATCAAATCGTAAAACTATAGTTACAATCGCCGAGTCAGATATTTTAGAAGATTTAATTAAAAAACTCAAACATATAAATGACAAAAGTGAAAAAAAGATTGGTATAATCTCTATTCAATCAGTTGATGCTTTAGTCCATCTCTAATATGATTCTTTGATCCATTTTTTATCTTTAAATTTTTTTGTACAAAATCGTAATATGACTTAATGCATATGTTTGATAACTGGGATATCGAATTGGAAGAAAGATAGGATAATGGCAAAGAAGATAGAACGCTTGTATAGCCCAATTCATTTATCAAATACTTGTCTACATGATCATGATTACTAGTTAATAATTGAAAATAGAGTATCTAAATGAATTGTACAATGAATATTACTCTTCGATTTATTCTTAAATTATATGTACAATATATAATTTAACTTGTTATAGATTGTCTTAATTACATCCTACCTCAATTTATTATATTGTATAAATCATAATATTGAATTATAAATCTAATTTTTAGATTCCCATTTTTTACACCATTTATTAAGACTCTGCAAAATCAGCTCAAGATCTCTTGTTTTGGTTGTTAATGCGTATTCAACTTTGAGTGGAATTTCTGGATATATTTTTTTTGTAATTAAACCTTCTTGTTCCAGTTCTGATAATCTATCAGATAAAACTGTACTGCTAATTCCTTTTATACTTCTTTTTAATTCATTAAATCTAACTACTTTTTTAATACTTAAATTTTTTAATATTAGTAATGACCATCTTCTACCTAGAACATCCCAAATATCTAATATTTCGCATTTTTCTTCCAAAGTTTTAGTTTCCGATCTAGAATTAAAATTTTTCATTAGATACCTTCACCGATAAGTTAAATTAAAGAATATTATAGTAATAAATATTAAAACAATAAATTATTACTTCTACCGATCTGAAAGCAATTATCATTTATTTTAATGTTTTAAATAACCAACAAGGTCAATAAGTTAGCTAAAAAAGGCATACTAAAGATGTCAATACCGATAAACATACTCCAAATCTACAAGGTCCACTAGGTCCCAGTCAAATATTGGCTTCGAATATCTATACTATATGTGCTACGGCGGTGACTGGGACAGGAACTCTAATATCAGATGCTACATGTTCTCCTGGAGATGTAGCATTGAGTGGAGGTTTTGTTGCCGCAGGTCCTCCTGGGACATTAGAGATTCGAGAATCACAACCTATACCAACGGGTACAGAGAACGCTTGGAGGGTAGGAACAATTTCAACTGTTGCAACTAATTCATTGTCTGGAAATGTTGTATGCTTCAATAATCCATAATTTTTTTATTTTTTTATATTATTAATCAATTAATAATTAATACAAATATTCAAAGTAAACAATGAGATCAAGAAATCAATATAAGAAACAATTCTAATTAAATTTTACCTTCACAAATCCTCGGCAATTTGTCAAACATCTAGCCTGGACCTGTTGTAGTAGTCTATAAACCAATGCACTTTACTACTATACTATTATTTCTGGTTCAGGCTATGACAAGCAATAATTTATCTAAATTATTAAATAGAATATTTCTTTACTGATACTACCAGCCAATCATATAGAAAAGACTTGTGCATACATAGCCTTCTTTTATTATTGAATTTAGGCTCATGAATAATAGAGGACTATGGTTTTCTAAATGTTCTAATATTATTACTATTTATTATGTTTTGAATACATCAATACATTATTTTACCATTTGAAAGCAAAAACTATTTGATTAGATTCTATTAAAAAAGATATTGAAAATAAGAAATAAAATTTAATTTGCTAAATATTTTATTACTTTGTAAAATATAACCCGAATACGGATCTATAAAGATATCACAACTGAATAAGAGTTTTCGTAGTCGAATTCAGGCTTTTCTAAATCTAGACCAATTTGAAGTCTTTTATATGGTGGGTAGAGGAATGCGTCTATCAATTCAGAGCCATACGTAGTCTCAAATAATTCCTTCTTAAGACTATCTGTAAAATTATTATTATTATTATTATTATTATTATTATTAAGAATAGTTTCTTCCTCTTTTAGGAGATCCGTTGACATATTCTTATGTTATTATATTGATTTTCTATATATCAATTTTTTTATTCGATTAGTTTATTTTCAGCCAAATAAAATATAAAATTTAATTTTCTTTTTATTGTATTTAATTAAAAAATGAAGATTTGGACGCAGCAGAAAAAGTGCTCTTTGACTTTCTAACTAATACTACTAATGTCCTTATTGATGGTAGTAGTGATTATGTTTATTAAATTCTTTCAAGGTGGCAAATCCTGCTCCACATGAACAATTGTATCTCTTATTTTCATTGTTATTTTCTTGGTAATACATCCCTTTTTTAATTACCTATCTTGATATTCTAAATACAACAAATTATTTATTGATGAGCACTATATATTCAACTCAACAAAATAAAAATATTGATCTAGTAGAATAAGAAGGAAGATAGCAGAATAAAATAAAAAAAATTATTTTATTATTTTAAATTTAAAATTTGACAAAGATAATGATAGAAAAGATAATAGAACAGGCACTCAAGGTCCATCTGGTTCTCAAGGACCACAGGGAATTCAAGGTCCACCAGGAGCAACTGGAGCGACAGGTCCTCAAGGCGAAAGAGGCTTTAACGGAACGCAAGGTTCACAAGGAATACAAGGTATACAGGGTCCTATAGGTCCTAATGGAACACAAGGTCCACCAGGTCCTAACCAAATACTAGCAGGAAATTTGTATTATAATCCAGGTAATATCGTCTCGATGGTTGGATCTATCCCGGGTACTCCAGGTAACTCTACTGCTACTTGTAACCTAGGTGATTGTGCTATGCTTTAACAACCCCTAACTTTTTTATTTATTTATTTAATGTTTATGTTAGTTTATGTTAGTTAATTTATTTTCTAGGGATATTACTACTAAATATATAATATGCTAGTTTCACAAGGCATAAATATTTTTCAATTCTTAGATATCATCACCTATATCCAAAAGAAATACTGATGGCATGATTGTCATGGTCTGGATCCAACTAACTAACTAAAAAAGCGACTTCTAGCCATTGGTTGCTTATTTATTTAGTATTAGTTCAGACTATGGCAATAAATTTATCTCCAATTATTAAATAGAATCTTTATTATTATTACCAAAACCAATCAACCCAGAAGACCAATTGCATTGGGTTGGCTTGCGCATACATAGCCTTCTTGTATTATGGTGGACTCATAATAGAAGAGGGCTATGGGTTGATTCTGAAAATCAAAACAATAAATTTAAAAGTTCTAGAGTGTATATTCTTATATATATTGTGATTTTCTAAATGTTCTAATGTTTGTGTTATTTATTATGATTAATTTATTATGATTAATGCAAAAGTAATTCTACAATTCTTAAACTTTCATCTTTGATTTGGCTAATGGCATCTTTAACTGATTTATCATCTGTTACATCTAATTCTAATATTTTTAAAGTAAGTTGTTCTTTTTCAATAATATCATTTAGTTTCTTTGATTTGTTTAAATTTCTCATAGTTGCATAAGTATAAAAACCATTTCTTGAAAGCAATAAGGAAATTTCAAACCCTATACTTGAAGAACTACCAGTAACAATAGCAACCTTTTCTTGTTGACCTTTCGTATTCATAAACGTTATTTTATATCAAGTTATATATAATACTCAGTTTACAAATTATAAAAATTATTTTCGATTGCTGATGGATTTAGTAATTCAAAAAAAGAAATATTATAACAGACTGTCTCAAAGGAATAGGCAATTTATAGATTTATAATTAAACCAAAACAAGCAAGGGCTTTTATAATTATAAAAATAACTCATAGTTATTAAGTTTTAATAGTAAGAACATATATACATGTAAATATAGCCACCAATATAGTAAAATATTTTTGAAGAAAAAATTTTATTTTATTCTGTTATTTTTTTATAATTTGTAAACCTTTAGACTTATAAAATATAGAAGATAACAAATTAATGTGGTATCAAATAAAAGAATTAATGTTTTAGGAGTTGCTTCTAGTATGCGAAAAGAATCCACAAGTACTAGAGCCTTGAAATTAACACTTGATATAATAAAGACAAGGTATAGTGCAGAAATTCAAATTTTGGATTTAAAACAAACTGTACTACCATTCTTATATTATCAAGAACATGATAAAAAAACCGAAATCTCAATAGCTGAAAATATGGTAAAGTGGGCTGATGCTTTTATTCTCTCTACTCCGGATTATCATGGTTCTATGGCTGGTTCTATGAAAAATTTTCTAGATTACTTTTGGTCAGATTTCGCAGGAAAACTTTTTGGGTATATATGTTCCTCTCATGAAAAAGGATTGACAGTAATGGATCAGATGCGCACAGCAGTAAGACAGTGTTATGGATGGAGTATGCCTTATGGCATCTCTATAAACGGAGAAAAAGACTTTAGAACAAATGGAAATATTAGAAATGAGACATTATCACATAGAATACAAATGTTAGCTCGAGATATCGTAATATATGGAAAATTACATCGAAATCAATTCCTTAATGATTTAAGTTCCCAAGAAATAAATACATTTGCCTCTCACTACAGACATTGATTTATGACTATTTGTAATTAGAGTTTAATCATAGATATCTTTGTATGATTTTTACTGTATCTATATAGTTGTAGATAATATGGACCATTATTATTGAATCAATATCCATAACTATTTTTATTGTTCCAGTTATTGGTCAATCTAATTTTAGTGAAATTTCAGTGAATCGAACTAAGGCAGAAATTATCGGTACACCATAAACTACAATTATAAATAAACAACTATTCCTGCTCAGTAAATCACCGTGGAAATAAGGAAACTATATCACCAATTGATGAAACTATATCACCAATTGACAAGTCAGCACTTAACCTTTACAAAATATGAATAGGCAAGATCAACCTATCGCCAATTTTTCAGGGTTTGAACTAAAACAATACTAATACCAATCTGAAAAGCAAAAATAACTTTATTTATATAATTAAATGTAAAATAGTTTTAATTCATTACTATATATCTAATTTTCAATCGGAAGTAGATCATTATTATCTATTAGAAATTATTAGACTTTATCTTATAATTTGTAAGTGCTTTTTATCTAGAGTTTGATTAAATACCATATCAGATTTATAGCTCTTTGTACAAAGATATATCAATCGAGTCATGTAGAAAGTTAGAATCATTTCTAACGTGATAAGAAAACTTTATGCTACAAACTTTTTATACAGACATAACTAACTATCTAAGAAGAATGGATTATAAAAAAATTGGAGAGCAAATTATGAGTCTTGATCCGGCTATCCGTTTTGTAACAATATTTGATATTGATGATAACATATTTCTTTTTTCTGAACATAGACCAGGAGTAACAAATCTCTTAACAAAAGAAGAAAGCAAACACTCTCTTCAAATTGCACTTGGTGCATGGAAAATGCGCCGCACACTCGAAAAAAAGATCGGAAAAGGGAAGTTTGTACTTGCTGAATATGAAAAGATAAAACGCATTACTATGCCTTTAGATAAGAATCATTTGCTTTATATAACTACAGAGGCTAGATGTGACGCTCTTCGCCTGGTTGATAAAATTAAAAAATTAGATTATAAATAAAGTTATACTGAAAGAGTGATATATTTTATCAATCGCAAAAAGAACTTATATAAATGTAATACTAGACTATTACTATGTCCAATGATTCTATAGACTATAATCCAGGAGATATTATTAAAAAAGAAGCAAGAGGTTTAGATGAAGCTGACCTTGGTGAAGTTCAAGAAATTTCTGGAGAGTACATAATAACTCAAAAAGGTAATGTAGACAAAGACAAGTTCTATATTCCTAAAAATTTACTAGAGCGTTTTGATGGCGATACAGTCTATTTAAGAGTAACAGAAGAAGAAGCAAAACAATACAAAAAAGACTAGATTCTTACAAACTTAATTTTAAGAAGTATCGTTATGTAATAACTTTTATTTAATAAATTTTTTCTTTATGTTATTATAATTAATCTTTCTATACCAATCACAACAAGTAACTTCAATAAGTAACAGCCACACTAAATTGTAATTATTAATATTTGCTCCATAAAAGAAATCCATCTTTTTGAGTTATTGTGTCTATCGAATGAGATAAAAAATTATTTTTTATAAGAGTATTTCTATCTCCTACTACTATTGTTTTTCTCTTACTTCTTGAGAATGCAACACATGAACGTGGAATATTAACAAATCCTATAGCTTCTTGATAATTCGTCTTATTGTTAGATCGAACCATTGATATTATTGTAACTTCTGCTTCTTGACCTTGAAATTCATCAATTGTTCCAATTCTTATTCCCTTTTGTAGATAAAAATTACATAGTCTTTCTTGTTGTTTATATGGCGTTGTAACAATAATATCTTTAATTCCCATACTGATACATCCATCAACAATCTCTTTGATAATTGTGACTTCTCCTTTATTTGTAAAATGCTTTTCTTCTTTACACTCTCCACCAGTATCAACAAATACAACATTTTTATCATGTTTAAGAACTCTATATAAGTTATTATTTATTCCATCATAATCTTTATTAGCGATATCTGCGGTAGATATATTCATTACAGAAGAATCAGCTTCAAGTTTGTACTCATAATAAGGATTGATCAAATCTAAAATATCTTTGTTAAATCTATATTCTCTTTTAAGTAATGTAGTACGAAAATGTTCTAAAACAGAGCCAAATAGGCTTTCAGTTACATAATCATGGGATACTGGTGGCAGTTGTTTATCATCTCCAATGACAATAATTTTACCATTATTATCCCTTAGTGAGGAAAATAACATTCCCATCCTATCAAGACCAACTAATCCTGCCTCATCTACTATAACTGCTCCAACTTTAACTATATTACCAAGATCTTTAGCACTATAATCTGTACTTAATATTATTCTAGCGCTTTGAAAAAAATCTTTGGCTATGGTGATCTTGTTATAGAAATTATTGTTATCAGCACAATTAGAATAGGCTGAACTACAATAATCCTCTACAATATTGTCAAAGGCATATTTAAGAAGATGGTTATATGTTCTATTTAGATTAGCAATGTTACCATATCTAATAACAAATCCACTAGGCAGTTGAATTTTTTCTCGCTGTAGAAGAGAGTCTATTTTTGATAAAATGCTATCAATCATCACATTGGTTGGAGCAGTAACTAAAATTGGAAAGTAATCATCATTTAATAGATCAAAACAACAATGTGAGATAACCGTTGATTTTCCTGTACCAGGGGGTCCGGTGACAGGAACTGTTTTTTCTGAATTTATTCTATATCTTGCTGTCTTTTGTTCAAAATTTTCAATTCCATCAAAGGATGGAAACTCTCGACCAGTATTCATTTTGTTTAGATCAGTCTATTCATATTAAGTAATTCCCTTCTTTTCATATCTAGAATATTCTGTTCTTCTTGCCTAACATTTCTTTTCTTTAATATTATATCATCAGCATAGGAAGAGAGTCTAAAGAAACTATCAAGAAATTTCATTGATATTAATCCACTACTAAAATTAAATCTATCAATAGTAAGAGGTGATTTATCTCTGTTGTCGTACAAAAGATAATACAAATCATCTCTGTAAAATTCTAGTGTGATTGATTTTCTATCGATATCAATAGTTCTTATAACTGCGTTCGGGTTACTTCCTAAATTTGGAGTACCATCAGAAATAGTCACATGTTCCCCTACACTAAAATCTAAGAATTGACCAAAATATTCATCACCTAACAAAGTAATTTTTTGTTTCTCCGCATCAATTGAGGAGTTATCAATATACAAATTTGTAATGGCAGATCCTTCCCTTTGTCTCTTCTCTGCCGACTGTAGAACTACATACGCCTTCCATCGATCATCAAGTGAAACCTCTTCCCTTATTCTTTTCGAAAGACGAAATTCTATATTTCTTTTTATTCTTTCATCTTCTGTTAATACATTATTACCAACAAATGCCCAATTTAAACATCCTTCTCGCAATGGGCATTTAGGACAAAAACCAGTAATTTGTGGGGAGACCTCAGATTTCCAAATTTGTATATATTTGTATATTACTTTGTATACTTTTGTAAAATCAAATTTTTTTCTATAACCATCTTTATCAGCAAATTGCCATGTATATTTAGGAGGTTCTTTGAGATTTAATGTTTGCATGAGTAAAAGAGCCTCAGCATCTGCCTGAAGATTCCAAATAGCAGTTCTTGGTCGATAATTGCCTGTTTTTATTTGTACTATTTCTACTGATTCTTTTTCTAAATTAACTAAATCTTCTGCAGTTACATATGAATTTAAATATTCAATTCCATTATAGTTCTTACTTCCTTTTTCCCTTTGTGTATTTGAAAGCTTAATTTTAACTAAATCGAGTCTCCCTTCGAGTGGAATTTTGATATTACGAATTGTAAATTCGGGTCTAAAAATGATTTGCTTGTTCTCTACCTCTTCCTCATTTGCAAATAACTGATGCACTAATCTTTCAGCTCTAACTTCCAAATCATCGAGGATAGAAGGTAAAGGATTTTCTATATTAGAAAGCATAAAACGTTTCCAATTGATTTCGATATCTCTTTCTGCATTCCTAAGAAAAATTTCTTTAGCTTTAGATTTTTTTGTGGCAATATTTGTAGAAGAATTGATAGTATTATTACTACCATTTTTTAGTGAATCTGTAATCTCTATTATAGATCTTAAAGTGATTCTATGAATTGCATTACCTATTACTCCTTCAGCAGTAAAATTATTATCTGATTCCATGCCAAAGAAAGAGATATTATAAGCTGCCCGCTCACACAGGCCTATATTAGATATGGCACTTATCCTAGGAAGTACTATTGGATTTATTTTTCTTATAACATCTTTGGAAGTTAAAGTATAATCATTGGCAATGTCTTGATGAAAGTTATCGAGCTTGGGGACATTTTTATTTGAAGAATTAAAATTAAGAACCTGACAATCGGAATCAATCTTCTTAATATTGTTTGTATTCAATATATCATTATGATTGAAATGCAATTTTGAATGATTATTGATCAATCATTCCTTCCTCTGAGAATCTTTTCATTATTATTAATTTTTAACGAATTGTCATAAATTGGGAGTTTTGAATCTGTGACATGAGCTATTTCTTGGCTGATAAAGTCTTCAATTTTTATATATGATGCTTTTGGTTGTTTGATTTTATATAGTTGTTTTATTATATTGATAGTTTCTTCAATAAACCATTTTATTATGACAAAATTTTCATAGTTAATATTTGCTCTGCAACTGATAACTCCTTGATCATTTATACTAATCTTTGGTACAGACTTTCTTAATTTAATCCCTGCTATGCCTATTGGTGGTTTTAGTGTAATATTTTCTATGTGGTCACCATTAATAATACGGTTTTTTATTTCATCATTAACCCCTTCTAACCTTAAATCGTACTTTCCTCTTCCTGAATAATTAGCTGAGATTGTTTTACCTCCTATTTTTATAGAAGTTGTCTGACTTTCGTTTGTAGGCCAATAATCATAAAGTGATAAAAGTAATTGCTGCATAATAGAATCTGACTCATCATATATAAAATCCCAATTCTCATTACTTTCCATAAATCCTATAATTTTTAAATAGTCTGCAAGGAAGTCACGAGCTTGGTCCACGGTTTTAACTTTACAAACTAAAATTATTTTACTATTTGCAAATGTACTTGCATCAATGATATACTTTAACTTTTGTGCTTTAATGGTTGTAGTCTGTTTAGTAACTGTGCCTATTTTTTCTTTACCAGTTACATTCTGGATTATGTTTCCATCAATAATTTCATAATAAGGAACTACCACAACTTGATTTAAAATAGAAGGAATAGCATAACCTGACTGATAATTATTAGGTTCAAAGTGAAAAGGTTCTTTTAAAAGCCGCTCTGTAAAGATTTTAAATGAAGAATCAAAATTAGAGCTATGGTAATTATAGATGTTATTTTTATTTATATGTTTAATATAACTAGCACTAGAAGATGAGATATGACTAATTCTAAATGGAAAAATAGACGAAAATTCTATTTCATACTCTTGATCATTAAAACTTCGCAATTCTTACACATCTCCAATGGGTTGATCAATATTTACAATTTCATTAATATCAGATTCATTTCTTGTTTCTGTTTCTGCTAAACCTAAATCTATTAGTTCTAATGCACATCTAATAGGTTTTTGTATAGTGTAATATACTCTAAGCCCTATGCGGTCTTGCTGTATTACATTTTCATTTATCAAATCCTTGAAATGATAAGCAAGAGTAGATCTTGCCATATGTGAGAATTGAGATATGATTTTTTTTCGCTCTGCTCTTTCTCCATCAATATAATACTGTCTTAGAATTTCAACTAGAATCTTATATTTAGTTCCATCTAAATTTAGGTTTCGATCTATTATTTTTTTGGCTAAAGTAAATCCTTCAATATCTGCTACCCTTTTAATTAATTTTCCTTCTATTTTGTTGTTACTGGCTTGATAGGCAGTCTTTAAGCATGATAGAATAAAGAAACTTGTTAATCCTGGTAATCCAAAGGAGTAATTAACTATTTGGTTCAAGGAATAATCATCAAAGAATTTTAAATGTTTAGTATTTGATTTTAATGTATTTTTTGGAGATTCTAAAATAATTTTTTTTATATCATCTTCTTCTCTTATACCAAGCCAGAAAACATCTCCAAATATTTTGCTTAATCTTTCATTGTTTATTACATAAGAATATGTTACATTTGTAATACAGTATATAAAAGTAGGAACTTTAAATCCATCTAATTTTATTGCATTACAATACTGTACCGCATGCGAAATGAAAGAATCAGCATCATCAACAAGAATTATCCTACTATTTTGAAAATCAACTTCTTTTACCCACTGTTGAAAATTATCAATTCTATCAAAATGATCGTCATCATTTCCATCTTCCTCGGTTGTAAATCCTGACCAGCTATCTTGTGCATTAACATAAATAGAGAAATTATCATTAAACCCTTTATTTAGGAAATTTTCAATTATTTTTAGGATGGTTGATCTACCTGAGCATTCCGGACCTACTAAAATAAGATGTCTTTCATTTTTATGACATGCGCCAATTCGTTCCGCTAATTTATTTATGATTACTCTGGTACTTTTAACGATTTGTCTTTGATTTGATATTAAAAAACTTGAATCAAATGGGTTACCAATGAAGTCAAAAAATTCGAAAAAGTTTGACTGTGATTGTCCTCTTATTACACCACGATTAAATGCTTCTTTGACCGATAAATGTAGACTTTCCTCATTTTCTAATGGTTTAGACAATTTGATTTTTTCGACTCTCTTGACTTTATAGAATTAGATACTTATAAAAATTTCTATAATAATGCTCTTTCTTTTAAGTATTTAATTTTTGACATTAGAAGATATACTTCAATATAGACATGGATTACAATAATTTGAATTAGCAAAGGAATAGAAAATTCAAATGAATAGAAAATTCAAACGGTTTTTTATTTACATGCTTTTATAACCATTTTAATTGCCAAAATGGTTTTAGAAAAAATGTGTAGTTTAGATATTAAGGATGATAGTAGTATTTATACGGGTTTCTTTTTCATATTCTGTTGATTTTTATCTATATATTTCATAATGGACTAGTTCGCTAATGGGTAAACGATTCTTTCTTTTACCCGTCAAATTCTTTTTCGCTGGATATCCAAAACCTACTACTACAGTAATATTCATCTGTTCTGGGATATTGTAGTCTTTTCTAAAATTTTGTTCTTTTATACCTGTAAATAATCCTGAACCGACTCCAAAATTCCATGCTGCCAATTGCATACTCTGCAGTACTCGTCCCGCATCGATCATATGATAATTATACTTTGGGTTAGTGAGGACTATTATTGCAAAATTCGCCTCGACCACCCATTTTCCGCTTGTACTATCTTCTGCCAGTTTATTGAGATTATCTTTATCTTCTACAACTATAAAACGCCAGTGCTGAGTGTTAAGACCAGTACCTGTTAGTCTAGCTCCTTCAAGTATCCTTTCTCGTATTTCTATAGGTACGTTTTGTTTACTATATTCTCTTATGTCAAGCTTTGTTGCTATACAATCAAAAGTATCCATGTTTCGTATACTAACATCATTACAAACATTTTAAATGTTTAAGAAACTAATTATGAAATGAGATAAACTAGAAAATAAGAATTGAATCAACTAGAATTAGAAATGTTATAAATATCGATTTAAAAATAAAGTTATTCCATTATTGAGATAAAATAACAGTGCTTATTTTAGTTAGGGTTTTGAGAGGATATAAAGAAATTACATATAGTAAAGAATATTACGTTATAATAATTACACAAAAAGTTCTAGGAAATAAAGCAAAACTATACTACTTAATATTTGACAATAAATTAATTTTCCAAGACGTGACAAACTTTAGTATACAATAGTTTTCTAGAATTTTTAAAAAAATTCAATTATATATATATAATATTATCAAATATCTTACAATTAAAATGAATTTCATTGCAAAATGAGTTTTCATTGTTCCTTAGAATAGTTATATAAGAAATAATTAAAAGATTAAAAACTGATTATTATATAAATAAGATTTAATGTCATCTATTGATAATAAAGGAGAAAACGAATATAGTGATGATGAATCAAATATAGTTGGAAAATCTGGAGAAGACGGAGATGAACAAGTTTCAGACAGAATAAAAAAAGAAATCAAAAAAGATACAGATGTGATAACTCAAGATGATACGGACCTTATTGATAAGTTTGAAGAAAACTAGGTATAATTAAAGATATTTCATAGTGTATTTGAAATCTTAAGCTATGGCAAATTCCATAATCATATTCTCTCTTCAGTCAATCTACCCAATATAATAAATTATCATTCCTGTGTAACCCATGTAAAAATATGAGCTTTTATACAAATTAGTGTGACTAATTTAATAATAATTAATCAATTTAATCATCAATCGTTATTATACATATAAAATATGTATAAGATAAAAATCAACCAACCAACGGTAAAGAAACCACCTATAACGCCTTCCAAACCAAAATCTCCGTTAGAAAGAGGAGGTAGCAAATATTGATTCCTATAAATGAAGAATTACTGGTTAATGCTATTGAAAAAGTTAGCAAGAACGTAGTTAATATTGCAAGTGTAAGAATGGTAACTGATGAACTCTTACGTATATTTCCAATTGAGGGTGTAGGATCAGGTATTTCAATTGATAATCAGGGTCATATTCTTACAAATTATCATGTAGTAGATCATGCTAGAAGATTAAAAGTAACTCTATATGATGGAAGAACATTCAATGCTAAAGTAATAGGAACAGATAAACTTACTGATCTCGCAGTTTTAAAAATTGAATATGATTCTAATAATTTCAGTAGTAATACTACTAACAATTCTGATAATAAAGCAATAGATTCAATTCCTTCTGCGGAATTAGGAGACTCTGATAATTTAAAAGTTGGTCAAATAGTTATAGCAGTAGGCAATCCTTTTGGTTTGACAGGAGGACCTACAGTTACAACTGGAATTATTAGTTCGTTAAATAGAAATCTTGAATTTGAAGATGGAGTATTAGAACTGGTTCAAACGGACGCAGCTATAAATCCTGGAAATTCCGGTGGGCCTTTAGTAAATACGAATGGACAGGTAATTGCAATCAATACAGCCAAAATACCTTATGCCCATGGAATAGGATTTGCTGTTCCTGTTAATACAGCAAAAACAATAATACAACAACTTATAGAAAACGGAAAGGTTAATCGTCCATGGCTAGGTATTACCACTATCAAGATAAATAGTAGAATCGCAAGATATTATCGATTACCAACTAATGAAGGAGCGTTAGTGGTAAAGGTAGAAGAATATAGTCCAGCATCCGATTCAGGAATAAGGCCTGGAGATATTATTGAGGAAATCGATGAAAAGAGGATAGATGAAATAACAGAGCTTTCATCTCGAATCAAGAATAAGAATGTAAATGAGCAAACGTTATTATCTGTAAATAGATATGGGAGACGATTTACTATTTCAGTGACATTGGAGAATCAACCATGACTATTTTTCTAGTTCCATAGAGTAATTATATCCTTCGCTATTTTTACTTAACAAATAGAAAGTTACTATACTGAATGCCAGTTACCAATTTATATATACTTACATTAATATAGTTAATATGATATGTAAATTAAAAATACAAACAAATAAAAAATCTAAAAATCTAAATAAAAATGATAGGGACAATAATCTTATTTTTGTAGGATCATTAGACAACCAGAAAGTTTATGAAGATGACTTTATATCTCTTAATGATCTTAGACAGAGTGACATAGATATCCTAGAAATTTTGTTTGACAATGAAGATGAAAACACGATAGCCACGTTTACATTTAATGGATTAAAGATTATATCTAATTTACATCAAGAAATTTTATCAAGATCTTTGAAACGATTAAAAGAACTAGGATTAGTTCATAAAACAAAATCAGGATATAACTTCAATAAAAAAGGTAAATTTATTTTTTCAAGGTTTAAGAGTAGATTAAATGAAGAAAGAAATAATCAAACAAAATATACTCAAATTATTCAAGTATCTGTTCCTTTTCAAATCTCTAACCAACAAATAGTTCAGTATTTATCCGGGAAATATTTTGGTAGCTTGAGATGGATCGGGATGATTCAAAATATCAAAGGATATCAATTAAAATGGAAGGATATAGAAAATTTTATAGAAATAGTAGTCTATTTATCTCACAATAATATCATAATAGAAACAAATGATGACAATCCATTGAACATATCTAAAGCTTTTAGTTATTCTATAAGAATTATAGAATCAATTGGTAATATAGGAATGAAAAATAATTTATTCATATATCCCATAAATAATAAGGATTTTAATAAAATAACTAATTAATATTAAATAAGTAAAATCAAATGAAATATCTATCCCAATCGAATATGATTATACAGAGAAGGACTAGATTGGTAATCAATTATAGATAGGATGGGAATTTTCTATGTAATATTGTAGTAAAGACATTTTTTAAAGATGGTAAACTAAGAAATTCTAAGTATTCTACTGTTTAGAAATTTCCAGTTTTTGAAGCTGAATACGACTTGAAAAATAAAAATGAGTCAATATGTATAACAACTTATAATGATCAATTGATGTTTACTTATGAGACAAATGTGAATTCTATAGATTATGCTTTAAAAGAATTAGATAAAAGTATATCGAATATTTTCGTTTATACAGAAATAAAAAAATTCAATAAATCAATTACAATTATTCAAGGTTTAAAGGATAAAGATTTGATAAGAACTATCTTACCAGAATTGAAGAAGAAAATTGGTACGGGAGGGACATTCAAAAATGGAATGATTATTTTACAAGGGAATCATCAAGAATATGTAAATAAATACCTTATGGCTAACAATATCATGATAGAATAAAAAAGCATAAACTAATTAGGTCATTGTTAAATCCTTAAGATCTGAAATTGAAGAAATATTAATTAATTTATCTTTTTTTTGTGACTTTATATACATCTGTAAGTCTATATTCATCTAATTAGTTAATATATACTATGATAAAAGATTTAGAAAAAGTCATTCCATTGAACGCAATGAAATGGAACCAATAGTTTTAAATTCAGACATTCCAGTTTTAGTTGATTTTTGGGCGGAACGGTGTGGCCCTTGGAGAATGGCAGGTCCAGCCGTAGAACAATTAGCTCAATCTATGGAAGGCAACATAAAAGTGTCTAAACTTAATCTTGACCAAAACCAAGAAATTGCAATGAAATACAATATTTAATCTATACCTTCATTAGTATTATTTAAAAATGGCAATGAAGTAGCAAGAATTGCTGGACTTTCTTTAAAAGAAAAATATGAGACATTTGTAAATAATGCCTTAAACGTATAACCAAATCTCCAAAATAAATTAATTATTTTTATTGATATTTTTTATTAATATTTTTATTAATATAAGTTGCAAATATTATTGTTTTTTTATAGTTATTTTAAGAGGTTTGGTTTGCCTTTGACATATTCAGAAGTGAATAAAACAAGGTATTATACTGTATCTAGTTAGATTTATTAATTGTACTATCCTTTTTTCCTTTTTTTATATCTTTTTCAATATCATAATACTCTTCCTGAGATATCCATTGTTTTTTTCTAAAAAATATAATCAATACTGCAAGGATTATTCCCATAATAACTAAAACCATAATTAAGCCAGAGGGCAGACTAAAGAAATTCGTTAAATCTATTCCATTCATTCCATAAAAACCAGTAATAAAAGTTAAAGGCAAAAGTATAACAGAAAATATTGTTAACGTCTTTATTGTATCATTCATTTGCAATGATACATAACCAATGTAAAGTTCTCTTATAGAGTTAATTGTATCTTTATGTGATTCAATCAAATCTAATAATTCATTTACATTATCATATATAATTTTTAAATATTTTGTATGTTTTTGGTTTTTAGTTTCCGATTCCTTTTGTGAATAAAGTAAAAAATTAAAAATCTCCCTTATTTTCCAGAAATACCTTCTAAGAATAATTAATTGGCGTGATAACCCCTCTAAATTTACTAATATTTTCTTAGAAGGTTGAAACAGAGATTTTTCTTCTAACTCAGTCATTGCTATTTCTATTGCCGTAAGTACGTGTTCATATTCTTCGACAATTATTGTCAGGATGTTGTAGTACAAGATGTCAATAGGAGATTCAATTACCATTTTATCATTTTCAAATATTTGTTGTGTTTTCTCTTTAAGATTAATTTGAGACGAATGAATTGTTAGTAACCAATTCGTGCCAAAAAATAGGTAAACCGCTTCTGTTTCTAATGTCTGTAAAGTTTTGAACTTTATGTTTAGTAGTATAGTAAATATATAACTTTCCAAAACACGTATTTGTGGTTTTTTAACGCCACTAGAGTATTGTTTTAAAATATTAGCATCAATAGCAAATGTTTCTTGAATATAGGAAATTTCTTCGGAAGTAGGATTTTCTAAATCTACCCATATTTGGTACCCATTTTGTAAGTCGGTTTGAGAAATGTGTTTTTGTTGTCTGACTCCGGTTTTGTCATACGTAATAATATAACGCATTAGTCTTATTGTTTTATTAATCTCTTATCTTTAAATATAAAGATATAATTTAATAAAGAAAAGTAATGAAAGAAATACCTAGAAAAATGTGAAATTAAATACTATTGACATATCAATAATTAACGATTATTGTATTCATTTGCATTAATCATAATAAATAATAGTAACAAGGGGAGATCAATCCTCCTTACCCTTTACATTTAACCAATTAATGGACTAATAAATGAGTCAAATAATAATAATATTTTCTTGCTGCACTAGCAATATTACTAGAGTAATAGAAGTTTAAATATACATAAAAAAAGAAGAAAGGTTAGGTTCTGGTGATACTATTACTGTCCATTTACTAGAAATCCGTTTTCTATATTACAGGTTTGTGATTCTCCCGCTGCAATTGTTCCGTTTGCTCTTTGGCTGAATCCAAGTATTTGTTCACAATCTCCTGAAAATGTTATGGTTGGAACTATACTAGTAACCGGGAATAAGGGTGAGTTTATGACGGCGGAAAGAGCCTGTGAAACTGAGGGGTATCCTATGTCCGTTACATTATAAGGACCTGGATCTAATGTAACAACCACTGCAGTCGATGAACCATTAAATTGAGATGGATTCGGATTGTTACCGGTAACAGTGATATTAAATTCATCTGGAGTTATTTGTGCTGCAGGAAGACCTGTTCCTGCGATAATTGCATCACATGCTGGTTGAAGGCTAGCAATTGCAGGAGTACATGTTACAGTTTTAACCACACTCAAACTCCCTGTTGATGGTGTTTCGAAGTTACAAGATTCGGCTGTAGTTCCATTTAATACATATACATTCTCTAAGTCTGTCCCTGCTGGACATAATTCTGCGTTAACGATACCTGGAGGACCTTGTGTTCCGTTGGCTCCTGGTGGACCTTGTATACCTTGGATTCCTTGAGGACCTCGTGGACCTGGTGGACCTTGTGTTCCTGTTCTATTATCTCTATTATCTTTTCTATCATCTTTATTATCGAATTTAATATGTTTACAGAATTCTACTGAACTTACAAAGAAGCCTTCAAATGGACCTGTTCTACACTCATATTTTTTGTCATCGGTTGGGTATTTACTATAACTATTATCGCCATAGTAATTATTGTCATATCCTTGAGCCATTGCTACTGTATTGTTGTTATTGAATAATGGCATTATTGCTAACATTACCAACGAACTTGCCAAAAGTCCAAAAGTAAGTATTGATTTATGCATACAATTTTAAAACTGTTAATATATATTTGAAGTACTTCGCAACACTTGCTAACATAGTATTGCTAAATTAAATTAGTGAAGTTAATAAGTAAATATGTATTGTTATTTATAGCTGCTAATTTTTATTAGTGAAATTAATTG
>DASUCH010000081.1:0-4039 GCA_035762785.1 Nitrososphaeraceae archaeon
GGAATTTCCTGCGTATCAAGTTAAAATGAAATCACGCCGAACTGGACGGATATGAGCAGCAAACCATGCGAAGGTGTGGTATTGACTGTTAATTCTCGAAATGGGTGAGGTCCGGGAGGGAGCAACCCTAAGGTGACATAACCGTGCTGGTCCGTCTACGTGGTGGATCATATGAGATACGAGATTGGGATTTTTATCAAAGGTGGTACTAGTAGGCTGCCTTCGCATTCATGATATTGCTCTCGAATATTGAATATAAACTTGCATCATATAGGTAGTAATTTGATATCTTCATAGCCAATGACGTAGCTTTAAAAAATCATCCATAGGTTCGTTTTTTAAAACCTTAATTAATGCTTCAGCTTGGGGGACAGAAAGTACTGGTTTAGTAAAATGATTGTCTATCGCTATTCTGGGACAAGCTACTTGAATATAGGCATCTATTCCTTTAAAATTCCTTAATCTTTCTTCAGTAATTTCTGTTAAAGCAATTAATTGTATTTCTTTTCCCAAGACTTCCAGAGACTTCTTAAATTTTAAGGCTTTTATCCTTGAAAACTGGCCTTCTTTTAATCCTATTATTATTCCAATTTTGTTTGCTTCTTGTGCTTTATAAATTGATAAAATTGTTTTCTTTTCCATTACTCTAGCCTTATCATTCACTTGTTGAAAATCATTAAAATATGGATCCAACATGAAAGTTGGCTTTTCTGTTGACATTGCAATACTTACAGAATGAAATGTACTTTGGCCTAAGAAAATATAAGCATCTATTCTCTTTTGTATATCATAAGCTGGATAAAATTCACAGCCAAAAACCTGACCATCATTTAGCTGTCCTTTACCATCACCAATTACTGTTTTAAATCCATGATTTTCTAATATATTTCTAGACGGTTGTAATTGATTTAAGTGTTGACTATCTGTAATTATACCTAATATTTTATATTTTTTATTGGCCATATCCTTAGCAAATTTTTCTACTACTATATCGAAGTTTACATCATCGTATGCATTGATCATAATTACTTTTTTATCAATAGTTTCCATAGAAATTGTATGTCCAATATTAAACAACAGATCTGCACCTAGCATATCTGCAGCGTGTGTATTGATATCGCAAGATCCCCAACAAGTATCACCTATAATATATGCTGGAATATCAAACAGTTTCATAATCTTGTTTCCAGTTTCTTGCATCTTTGGGAATAATGCTTCCGGACCATTCAGCGCTACGGATAAAGGTTTCCTCTTTTCTATTACTTCAAAAATTCTAACTTCATCAATTGAAATCAATCAATAATCACATTTGAATTAATATATCTCTCCCATATTATTTTTCATATCTTTATCAAAATGTTAGTCTATTTTTTTAGAAGGAAATAATATAGAGTATACTTATATCTGAGTCTTGACAAAAATTGGTGATGTTTCTGTAAATAGGAATTCTGTAAAAATAATGGGCATAATTAATGTTAGTCCTGAATCTTTTTATAAAAATTCAATAAAAACTAATGTAAATAGTATTTCTACTTATGTAAAAAAGTTAGAAGATGATGGAGCAGATATAATAGATATAGGGGCAATGTCAACTGCTCCATACCTAAACACAGTGGTTTCTTCAAAAATTGAAATTTCGAGATTAAAAAAAGCTATCAAGATAATACGGCACAATTGTAAACTTCCTGTATCTGTAGATACTCCTAGAGCCAGAGTAGCTGAAGAGGTACTCAAGATGGGAGTAGATGCGATAAATGATGTATGTGGATTAAAGTATGATCCTGAAATGGCCGAAATTGTATCTAAATATAACATTCCAGTGATTATAGGGGCATTTGAAAAAAAAACCAATAAAATTCTAACAGGTAAATCTTTATCAACGAAAAGGATAATTCATGATAGTATAACGATTGCACAAAGAGCTGGTATTAGGAAAACCAATATCATAATTGATCCATCCATAGGTTTTTTTAGAGAAGAAGGGAATAATCCATTCTTTACAAAAATAACAAAAACTCCATGGTTTTGTCGAGATATAGAAATCGTCTATAATCTCAAAGAACTCACTAAGCTCTCTTTTCCAATTTGTATTTCTCTTTCAAACAAATCCTTTTTAGGAAAACTTATGAATCTCAGGATAAACGAAAGACTTATCCCGTCTTTAGTAATGGAGATTATTGCTGTTATTAACGGTGCAACAGTTATTCGTACTCATAACGTTAAAGAAACATCATTAGCATTACGTAGTTTACAATTGGTAAATTAGTATTATTTTAAATTGTTTTTTTGGTCATAAAAATAAAATTTGTTCAATTTTAAACTTCGGATAATTAACGTGAGAGCAAGGCAAAACTTATAATTCTTCCTTAACTTAATAAGAAAATGAATATTGAATATTAAAGAAGGTCTAACTTTTGACGATGTGTTATTAATCCCAAAACGTTCTCCAATTATTTCTCGATCTCAAACTAATTTGAAAACCAGATTATCAAGAAACATCAATTTGAATATTCCTGTTATTAGTGCAAATATGGATACTGTTACTGAATCACCTATGGCTATAGCATTAGCAAGAGAAGGCGGTATTGGAATTATACATAGATTTATGACAATACAGGACCAAGTAGATGAGGTATTAAAGGTTAAAAGGTCTGAATCTGTTATGATAGAACAACCATATACTATTAGTATAGATTCAACTGTAGGCTATGCGAAAAAGATGATGGATGATTTTGGGATATCTGGTCTCCTTATAGAAAAAGATAATAAACTGGCAGGAATCGTTACTAAGAGAGACCTTCTATTTGAAACTAATTTTGAAAATAATATTTCTGCAGTAATGAGTAAAGACGTCGTCTTCGCTGAATTTGGAACCACAATTGAGAAGGCCAAGTATATTTTACACAAGAATAGAATAGAAAAACTACCTATTATCGATAAAGATAAGCAGATCATAGGATTAATAACTAGTAAAGATATTTTAAAAATGGAAGAATTCCCAAATGCTTCTAAAGATAAAAAAGGACGTTTACTGGTTGGAGCGGCAGTGGGGGTTAAAGGAGATTATCTCGAGAGAACAGAGGCATTATTAGAGGCAGGTGCTGATGTTATGGTTGTGGATATAGCTCATGGTCATAGTGATAATGCCATTAATTGCGTTCATTTAATAAAAAAAGCTTTTAAAGATTGTGAGTTGATAGCTGGTAATATTGCTACTGGCCATGGGACAAAGGATTTAATCAGAGCTGGTGTCGATGCCGTCAAGGTTGGGGTAGGCTCAGGGTCAATCTGTATTACTAGAGTCATCACTGGATCTGGAGTTCCACAATTAACTGCAATTTTGGATAGCGTAAAAATTGCTAAAGAATACGAGGTTCCTGTGATTTCCGATGGAGGTATAAGAAATTCAGGAGATTTAACCAAAGCACTTGCAGCGGGATCTTCATCCGTAATGGTCGGCAGTCTATTAGGAGGAACTGACGAAAGTCCTGGAAAAACACTTGTTAAAAACGGTAAAAAATTTAAGATCTATAGAGGAATGGCCTCTTTTTATGCCTCATTAGGAAGAAAATATCGTGAAGAAGGACAGCAAATAACAGAATCAGAAGATCTTAATGATTATGTACCTGAAGGCGTCGAAGCGATGGTATCTTATAAAGGGAGCGTAGTAGAAATCATCCGTCAATTAGTTGGGGGTCTACGTTCAGGTTTAAGTTATTGTGGGGCGAAAACTATCCATGAAATGCAACAAAATGCTGAGTTCGTCCGAATAACAACAGCCGGTTATATCGAAAGTCAACCGCATGATGTTAACGTTATGTAAATTATTTATTTTTTTATAAAAGTAATATAGATTCTATTATCGTATTTTTTTATATCAGATATCTTAGTGATTTTCCTATTGTAACTGGAACCTATATTTACATTTTAATGGTTAAATATATTATATCTATTAAATTATATAATGTAATTTTATTATGATATATATTGTCTATTGATGTAACGGTCCAGGTATTAAAGGAAAATGTTGGAAAGAACA
>DASUCH010000082.1:0-3506 GCA_035762785.1 Nitrososphaeraceae archaeon
GAATAGAACAACAACAACAACAACAACTACTATTGTAATGTACTTTTTGTAATTGTATTTTCTTGGTCTCAGAGGACGTAATAAATACATACATCAAATGCAATTTCATTTAGAAATAGTTTTTTAATTGAAAAAATAATATAGTTGGATATCCTTACTAAATTATATAAGAAATATGATAGATAAAGTTGACATCAACCTTACTATAAAAATAGGATCGATGAATGCACCGTGACAGAAAACTCTGTCAGACATATTGACACAATAAAAGAAATGGAAGCTATGAAATTAGAATATCAAATACGTTGCAGTCATCATGAGCTTGAATTTTTACATAGTGAGAAAATAATAACTTGCGTTATTTGTGGAAAAAATTGGTTATTTTTAGAAGAAAGAGGATACTCAAAAATAAAATCAGCATATGTAGCAGAAAAAAATATTTCTGCACTAACGACGGAATAAAATAAATAAATAATTAATTAATTAATTAATTATTTAGAACGGATCATCTAAAACATGTCCTTCGATTGTAATATTTTCTTTTATATAGTTTTTAATTTGTTCAATTGAAGAAATATTAAAAAATCGGTTATTCCATTTATTAATAACTGCGTCAGTAGCATTGTATTCAATAGAAAGAGCTTTTCTAGATTTACAAAAAGCTTTCCATAAATTGATAACATATTTTTCCTTCTCCTCTTCCTCCTCAATATTTGATATATTTGAGTCCAATACATCCATTTATAATAAGTTTTAATTTAAATTAGATTTGAATTTATTGAATTAATAATAAAAAAATGAAAAATGAATTATTATTCTAGATGTAATTTTTTTTGGATGTAAAGCTTCTTTAAATAATTCAAAAAGACTATCAACATTAATACTATCAATATAGCTATTGTTGCCTGTAATATTGAAGTTAGATACAGATCCTTTCTATCATTAAAAATTACAATATCTATCGGGGCAATAAAAATTACTAGAAACGCTGATATTCCTAAAAGTGTAACCCAAATAACTCCAATAAGCAAAAATAGATTTGACATTTTAAATTTTTCCACCCAAGACAAAATAATATTGGATAACAATTGAAATTAATGCTAAAATTGATGAACATATTCCTAGTTTAAAAATTTTGTTAACTAATTCATTTTCTGAAAGTGGACCGTCAACTAAAAGTAGTCTCAAGAGTGTAATTGGAGCTTTTTTCTCTTTGGATGCGGCTAGTTTAAAATCATCAGTTAAGTATGTAGGCCTTGCTGTAATTTCTCTATGTTCAACTACTCTTTTTACGCTAGAAAGGAATAGAAATGAGTTAAATATTGCAGGAAGTAATGCAATAATCGCAATAAGTTCTGATTTTCCTGTTATGGCTATGGCACCATACATCGTCCCTAACAGCAAAGTACCAGAGTCTCCTGGGAATATTTTACTTGGAAATTTATGAAATTTATAAAAAGCAAGAGTTGCAAAAAATAAAGAAAGTGATGCTAAAAAAACTTCTACACTTCCAAATATATAGACACTAATAATTAAAGGAATACATGCAATTAGTATAAAACCACTAACTACACCATTCAATACATCAATAGAATTAATAGTATTTCCAATTACAGGAATAGCTATTAGAATAACTGGTATGTATAAAAGTGGAATAAAAGCATTACCGAATATAAGATTTAGATTAGTATCATACGCGCCTAATAGTAAAATAGGCAAAGCAGCAAGCAATAATGCAACAGGTTTGAACCAACCAGGCATTACTTTTTTATCGTCTATAAAGCCTATTAGGAAAGCAATAACAGTACTAAACAATATAGCCAGAATTTTTTCATTGAATGTTAAACAATAAATTACCATTAAGGATAGTGTAATTCCTATTATTAGAATTGGACCTGCTGGTCTAGGGATCTTTGGTCTTTCAGATTTATGATAATCTTGTACTATCAGACCTTTTTCCAGTAGAAATGCAATCGCTTTTGGCATAGCAAAATAAACAGTCAAAAACGAAATAGCAGAAGCCATTATTCCATAAATAAATACCATAATAAGTGAATTGAGGTCAGAAAATATCATATAGTATAGCCACACTAGAGTTTGTTTTCATTATTATATGTATATTTTTTTAATTGAATATATAAAAAAATAATTCTGTTTATTAGATGGGAAAATGAATATTGACTTGATCAGGTTAATTGTTTTTTGATCTTTTTTGCAATTGATGGCCCAATTTTAGATATACCTGATATAGTATATTCTGGAGTTGATTTCAATGATTTAATATCGACAAATCCCGCATTATATAAGGCTCTGGCTCGTATTCTTCCTACACCTTCTAACTTTATTAGTGGAAGCAATTCTTGCTTCACTCCATACTTTGTTCTAATTCGAAGATCGGATAAAGTTTCAAGAAGATCATCCCTATTAAACAATTTAGCAAACTCATTTAATGTATATAATAACCAATCAGCTGATTCTACAATTCTATGCATATCACCTGGTTCAATTCCAAGTCTATCACTTAGGTTTCTTTCACTACTCTCATTAATCCATTCATATAACGCCAAGAAACTCCTGGAACAATTGTATTCAGTTAGGTCAAATAATAAATCCTCTTTCTCATCCATATATTTATTGACAAAGTTATAAAAATACTCCATATCCTTTTTCCTCAAGCTAAGCTTAGGATAAAAGTCTGAACACTCAGATATAATATGGAGAAATTTTATGAGGAGATTATTATTATATTCATTTTTTGTATGTCCAGTCATTGCCTTTAACGATTCATTTGTATTTATTTCGTTTAATGTATCTAATTCATTTTTAAATTCTATAGCTGTAAGAGGATCTATATATAAAATAGAAGTTTTTTTTCCAAAATCAGTTGCAATATACCTTTCATTTTTTGATTTAATTAGATCCCACTTTTCAAGCGATTCTAGAGCAACATCTATTTTGAAAACGATAGTAGATTTTCTATAATTCTGGGCAAATAACGTATTTAAAAATAAATCATATAATTCTGATTTTTTTATACCTGGAATAGTAGAAATAGTGCTTAGGATATGGAAACGTAATGCCTTTTCATTAAAAAGTTTTGAATTAATAGGTTCTGGGGTTCCAAGGATATAATGATCATATAATTCTTCAGAATTCATACCTGATTCTGGTATAATTATTGCTTCTCCAAAAGTATCATATTTTGGTCTTCCTGCTCTACCACAAAATTGTTTATAATCCAAAATACTAATAGGAATATTTGCTCCGATATCGTAATCATATCGTAAAATACTTGACAACACTACTCTACGTGCTGGTAGATTTACGCCTGCTGCTAAGGTTGGAGTTGCTACTAGTAATTTAATTACTCCTTGCCTAAATGAGTCTTCAATTATTTCTCTTATGGGTTGACTTAATCCAGCATGATGAAAACCTACGCCTTTTGATACCATCTCTATAAGATTTTTAGTAATATCAGTATCGTCTGAAATTTTTGACAATTGTAA
>DASUCH010000083.1:0-7970 GCA_035762785.1 Nitrososphaeraceae archaeon
TTCTCATTTTTCAAATAGTTTTTGCTAAAAAGTTTTCTGAATTTGTTTTCAATAAATTTGATACGTCTTCAAAGCTCAGATTTAAGCTATCACCTATGCATTTAATTACACTTATGAGATGTGATACTGATGATGAAGGTATGTAGTTAAAACAATTTGAATACCTAACTGGGCCATCAGTCTCTACCAATACTTTATCAGTATATGTCCTACTCAAGAGAACTTTCTTATCTGGAGAATATAATAGAACTGGTCCATAAGATACAAAAATATTCATATCCATAGCTTGTTTTAGATGCTTTTTATTTCCATTGAACCAATGTAATAAAGAGTTTTTGATTTTAAAGGAGGGTAATGTCTGTAATATTTCATCTATTGACTTTCTGGAATGAATTGAAATAGGTTTTTTATATTTTTCAGCAAGTTCCAATAGTAGTTGAAACATTTTTTTTTGGATAGAATATTGTGTCTCATTATAATTAACATATGTGGGATCCAATCCAATTTCTCCAATTCCGTCTATAAATTTTAAATTAGAAATAAAAAATTCTTTAAAATCTTCTATATTCTCTATAAGTGCAAATTCAGGGTGAATTCCAACGAACTGAGTTATTATATCATTATGATTATTAAATAAAATTAAACTTTTTTTAGAAGTTGGAAGATCTACAGTCACAGAACAGGCCTTGATTTTTAAAGATCTTAAGGAAGAAAGGATGTAACCTATATAATTTGAAAAGTAATCATCAGTTAAATGTATATGAGCATCGAAATATTTCATATGAAAAATAAAATTTAAGATAACTTAAATAAGTTTGTAATTCTTAATATAAATAACGAACTATAAATGGTGACAATTAATTTCTTAACCCCTATTATTACTATAGTTTTACCTAAAGAATGTAAAATCCATAAGCTTGAATTTCTGGTATTCCTAATATAATTTGTATCTCAAAGTATTGGACGAATCGTATAACGAAAAACGATGAGATATTAAATATGTTGAAGGATTCGATTGAAATTCATTCTTTATTTTTACTAAACCAATTTTTAAGATAAAGAAAATACTCTCAGATCTTTGAAATATCTATTATATGCATGACTAAATAAAAATTGCATATAAATACGTAGAATTAGTTAAGTTTTCGATACTTTGTATCTGTATATGAATAACCATAAATTATCTTTACTAAGCTGTCTATAAACGACAAACTTAGATATGAAATGTATTAATATCTACTTCTAAATTGTTATGCCTATGGTATCAAGATCTGTTTATTTCTATGGTTTATTGATAGCAGGAATAGTGTTTATTGCTATTGGAATTTTATCGGTTTATTATTCAAATTCTTCTGTAAAAGTAGAGGTCGATGGTATTATCAAACCAGATTCTGTTGACATTCTTTCTCCTAACATGAAAATGGGGGATAGTGCATTTATATCTGTTTCAGGATCTCTTTTTAATATGTCCATAACATATCCTAATAAAACTGATGTTACTTTAACAGAATCATCATCAGATTATTCTTTCAATTTAACAGCTCTTCAAGATGGAGAATATTTTATAGAAATTAACAATTTAGGAATCTCAGACATTTTAGTTGATGGTTACGCATTTAGTAAAGGAAACAATTTATCTTTGATTGGTCAAATAATGTTAATAATTACTGGAATAGTCATAGTTGCTCTAGGTATTAGAACAAGACAAACCTAAATTAAAAATCCTTTTTGATATATTTCTATATTTATAAATTTCTGTGGGGGATCATGATTGGAAGATTGTGTTTGTATCGAAAGCGTAGTATATTCCATAGATAAGCATCTGGACCTTGTTATAAAATATGAAAACGATATTGTTATGGTCTTTTACTATATAAAATAGTCTTGGAAATCTCCTATCCTACGAAACAATAAGAACAGATATTTTATTTAATATCGATAGAAATATTTCAACCTAAAATAGATAGTTTAATTCAAGGATATCAGAAATTATGTTTACCCATCCCAAATACACCAGATTACCACAAAAAACTATAGAGTATAGCTTGAAATCAAAATTGTGTACATGAATAACAAATCCATTTTTAATAAGTTTTTGCTAAAAATATGATTATGTAATAACTTTCATGACATTTAGGATTATTATCGCAACAATAGCTTGTTAGTTTACTGAAAAGTACGTTATTATTAGTTATTTTCTATTCTTTCATAATTTTTTCGTCCTAAATTTGTCCCCATTCTTAATAAGGTGCCAAGACATATTTTCTAACAGATCTATTAGACATAGTCATAGCTTCAAGAGTATCAAGCTAATATTTGCCGCCATTACGATGAGTAAGGCTATATACATCTGGTAAAACCCATGTTCTAAAATGTAGTTTCTTAGAATGTTAAGCAATTTAGTATCTGATTCTCTAATCAGTTTAAACTCTTTGTCTATTATTTCTAAGAGCTCTACAGGCAAATTTATATTTAGTAACTTATTTACCATTGTTTTACAACTAATATCTTGTATTGGTGTGTTTATATTTTTTTTTAAAATCTCTATATATAGCTATTATTGTTCTTATGATGGTATTAGATGATCATATATAATTATTCTGATTTCAGGTAAAATTCCTTTTATCGATTTAGATTATAATAAAATTGATAAAGTAGATTTAGAGTATTAATACCCATAATTCTGTCTTTCCCACTAATATATATCTCATGTGTGTACGAATAGAAACATAATTATTTCAGAAATTTATATTTATATTTTAAATAATATGTAATAGTTAATAAAAAATAATTTTACAAAATCGTTTTATTTATTTTTTATATAGTATTTTACTTGATAACTTTAAACATACTTATACTAATTAATAAATTGGCATAAATTTTCAATATGATATAGAGGCTTATAATGAATAAACACAATAGATGGATGGTAGAATAAATAACCTTTTAACTAGTATAATTCGTATACCTGGTGTCCAAATATTTATCATTAAGAAATATTATTTTATCTTATAATATTTAGAAAATTAAAAGGTAAAGGTAATTATTATTTAGTAATAAGTAATATACCATTTACCAAGTTAAATTTATTTGTGAAACGAGATTATAAAATAATTTAAAAAACTCCTTTTTGATAAGATCCTAATAATTTAAAAAATTTTGTTTGAGTCTTAATTCTATTTAATGTCAACTTTACTTTTTCATCGTTATAATGTCCATCAAAATCTACATAAAAATAGTATTCCCATGGTGTTTCTTTCGTCGGACGAGATTCAATTCTAGTCAGATTTATGCTTTTTCGAGAAAATTCCTTTAATACGTGATACAAAGAACCTGGTTTATGTTCTAAGGCAAATATAATTGAGGTCCGATCTTTTCCTGAAGGTTTATTTAATGATTGTTTCGATATAACAAGGAACCTTGTAAAGTTATTCTTTTTATCTTCTATTCCTTCTTCTAAGATCTCCATTTCATATATTTCTGCTGCTCTCCTACTTGCAATGGCTGCGGATTTCATCATTTTGTTTTCCTTGATCAATTTTACAGCTCCCGCAGTGTCAAATGCTGGTATCGGCTCTAATTTTTTATTTTGAATATAATTTCTACATTGACCTAATGCTTGAGGATGAGAGTATACATTGATAATTTTTTTATATTCTTTATTTACAATCAAACAATGATTAATTCTTTGAAAGATCTCTCCTGAAACATGTATTTTGTCCTGTAATAATAAATCATATGTTTCACTTACACTGCCCTCAATCGAATTCTCGATAGGGACTACTGCTATTTCACTTTGATTTTTTTTAACAGTTTCAAATACATCATAAAATGTTTTTAAAGGAATAGTTGTAGAACCGGGAAAGTTCAGCATTATTGCCATTTCACTATAAGCCCCCCTTTCTCCTTGAAAGGCAATTCTCATTACTTTATTAGTCAAATAAATGGTAATCGTAGAACAATCTTTTATGTTTATTCTAAATTATAGACTTGTAGTAAGAGTTCTTACTAATTATAATTTTCAATGTTTTAGATTTCTTTGTTATTTATCCACTTGTTTTAAAAGTTTAATATCAGATGATGTAGATATTGCATTTAGTAGTTTTTTTCCATATTCTGATCTTTTGTCAACTTTGATTCTTGATTTTCTACCAATTTGTGAACTTAAAAGGAATTGGTTATTAATATAAATTCCAACGTTGGATCCAACTTCTTTTTTATCTGCACTGATTATGATTGATGAACCAGATTCGTTTATTTGGAAATCCATCTCTTTGTCATGAACTGGTGGTTTGGCTTCTATATCAATTCTTAACCCTAATAGATTTTCTAGTTCAGAGACAGTCGAACCACTTCTTCCTATGATTTTAGGAATTATTTCTTTTCCTACCTTTACTCTTACTTTGTTGTCGGATATGATTTCTATCTCAGCATTAGGATCAAATCTCCTTACTACATCTTTTATCTTAGCTTCTGCGAGTCTTGTGATGTTACTAGGAGTATTTGTCTTTTTCTTGTCTCCTATCTCTTTTACAGGTACTACTATATTTTCTTCACCATAAGTATAGATTTCATATTCTAATTCTCCATTTTGAAAATCAAAAATTTCAACTAGTGGTCTAGCTAGATCTTCTTCAATCATTCCAGAAGGGACTTTAACTGTCAATTTTAATTCATAAACTTTATTTATATTACCATCTTTAAGAAAAATAATTGTATCTATAATATGAGGAATCATTCCAAGTTCTATTTTTCCAATAAACCTTTGAACTGCGTCTATTGGACTATTAGCATGAATTACTCCAATCATTCCAACCCCTGATAGTCTCAAATCTGCATATACGTTAAAGTCTTTGAATCGTCTTATTTCATCAAAAATAGTATAATCTGGTCTAACCAGTAACAACAAATCTACTGCATTTTCAAAACTTCCTTCCAATGGACTATATTGGGTTACTTCTTTGGGAACTTGTAAATCCCTTGGTGATTCAAATGTTTTTACAATTTTTTCTTTTTTTGTATAATATTCTGCTAGACTGCTTGCTAACGTACTTTTACCAGATCCAGGAGGGCCAGCTATTACAATTCCTTCAGCTTTCTCCTCTAATCTCTTAAGAAGTTTTTCACTTAATTTATAATCGTCTAAGGATAAATGGACTATGGGCCTTACGATAGTAATTTCTGTAGAATCAGAAAATGGAGATTTAGTAATTGTTATTCTGTATTTTTCATATTGAATAACGGTAGCTCCTTCTCGATTTATTTCATAAAATTTATTAGTATTCAGGGGATTGTATTCATAAATTTCTTTGATTATTTCCTTAAGATACTCGTTTGTTATAATCTTCTCATCTAATTTTTTCAGTTCGAATTTTCCTGGACTCCCAATTTTTGCGTATGGGTAAACTCCTTCTTTTAGATGGATACTCATTGTTTTGTCTGTAAAAAATTTTTCGAATTTAAAATGAGTAATTTTATTATTATATTTAATAAAAACCGACTCTATTCCTTGAGCTAGTGCTGCCAAATGTTGTACATAATCACCAGTAATTAGAATTGCCTTCTCATTAAATGCTAGTTCATTAATAATTGAATCAATTCTTCCATGTTTTGCTAATAATATATCATCATAATCGGGTCTTTCACCAGAAAATTTTATTTTAATACCTTTTTTATTACAAACCTGTCGTATTTCATGAATTTCTTGGAGTCCTACTAAACCTTGATCTCTGCTAGTGGATGCTTGAGCTTGTAATTCATCTAAAACTGCCCTAGGAATGATTATTTCACTATTTTCAACTACAATTTTTCCAGTCTGTAATATTTTAGAAATTTCTTTATCAATTATAACACTAGAATCTAAAACATATTTCTTGGGATTCAAATTAATTTAATAGTTGTAAACCCTTATTCGTACTTAAATATATTTTAATTCTATAATTTTCATATCTTTTGATCCAAGAATGATCTAGCTAGCTTTTATAATGTTAATTAGCAAAATAATTGAACCAGCCTTAATTTAAAAGAATCAACCCATTTACAATGAAATGACGATATTATCTAAGGAAAAGGCCAACGCTCGTTTGGAAGAATTTAGAATATTGCTCAAATATATGCCTTTTTTACAAAAGAACGGCTTTTCTGATTGTGGTAGAGGTCAAATTATGGGTCAAATGTCGTTAATACAAGAATTTATTTCCGACTCGCAAACCCATGATGAAATTTTAAATTTGCAGTATAAGGATCCTGTTCTAACAAATGCACCAAATATTAATAATCCTTCTAATTCAATGTCTGATACTCCACAAAATTATACGTTTACCAATAATGAAACAAACAACCAAGATACTGATGATTCAAAAGATAATACTTTTGACCTAGATAGTATAATATTAGAGAAAGATACTTCTTCTGAGGGCAATAGTAAGTTACAAACCTCTCGTTGGCTGAGACCATTTAAAAATGATGATCCAATTAAAAAGAAATTGTTTGATAATTTCGAAAAGAATGAAATAACCCAGTCATGGAAGGAAAAAATAAGAAAAATGACCCAGTCAGATATTATTTAAACAATGAAAATTTTATTTTTATACCATCTTAATTATTGTTAATTTCCTTTAGTGAGTATTTCGATGGCTAATTTGAATTCTTCTTCACTTAATGGAGGAATTTCAGAAATTTTATTATTATTATTTACATGATCCATTTTTTTTTGACCTATTAAAGGAGCTAGTATAGAAGGACTTGATCTTATTATTTGGAGTAGTTTCATAATCGGATCTGTTAATCCTTCCGAATAGTCAGGAATCTTTGTTTCTATTAATTTTCCTTGCAGTAATGGAACACTAGAAAATACTCCTATTTTTAATTTTTTTGCAGCTTCTAAAATTGTAAGTTTTTTTTCATTTCCTACATTTTGATTTTTTAAAAATAATGCTTCGCTATATGCTAAATTGTATGGAAGCTGGATAAAACGAAATCCATGATCTGCGCCTCCTATATTTTTAGCGATATTATAAACTTCTTCCAGTGATAAATATTCTTTATTTTCTTCACCTATTCTAAAACATGTCCAAGTAGCCATTCCATAATATCTAATTTTATTTTTAGAGCGGAATTTTTCATAAATTTCAAAAACTTTTGAAAGCATGTCAAAAAACTTATTCTTACTCACATCCTGATTCCAACTTTCAAAAGCATTATGGATATAGACTAGATCTATTGTATCAAGATTTAAGTTAAACCGTGATCTCTCTATACATTTCTCTATATAAGCTGGATTAAGAACATTATATCCAGAACTTATATCTTCTGCCTTTATGATTCCTGTAGATATATACATTCTTTGTATATATTCCCAAACATCAAGCATTGGATAGTCTCCGTCATTTGTTATATATCCATTTTTTGTACATACAAAAATCTCATCTCTAGAAATTATTCTGTCATTTACAAGTCTAGTTATTGATCTGCCAATGCTTTTTTCTGATTTCATTGCTCTATAATTTATTGCAGTATCAATTACATTAAGTGCATGTGATTTTACTGATTCATATAATGCATTTTCAATATCTATATCATCTTTTTTGGAGAGATCACCTAAATATGTACCCATTCCAATACTTGATAATATTAGTCCATCAAATTCTTTAAAGTGTAAATACGATTTACCTTTTTTAATTGCATTGTCTCTGAATTTTTTAGTTCCTTCGTTGTTAGCAAATCCTTTTATATAGATATCTTCACTCGACAATACATTATACTATTGTTGACTATTATTATTTTTTTAATTTTTTTACTTTTTATCATAACTATTATCAGACAAAGATGTATATGTAGTCAATTTACCTAAGTTATACAAGTGAACAGTAGTTTGCCTAGTAATAGTAATAGTAGTAGCAGCGGCAGTAGCAATAATAATAATAACAATACTGGTAGTGGCAACAATGCTGGTGGTGGTAGTAGTGGTG
>DASUCH010000084.1:0-3032 GCA_035762785.1 Nitrososphaeraceae archaeon
CAATTAATCAAACTGTTCGAGAAGCAACAGCAATATCTCGCATGGTTCAGGCGGGAGCCTAAATAATGACATGGTTTCCTATAATGGCTGAACTTCAAGGTGATTGAAAAAAAATTAACCGCCCCCGACATGGTAGGATTATTAACAGAACATGCTGTAAAATATAGTCTTATTGTAAGCAGTTATGTTGCAAATAAACCAGATCAAACAATTATACCAAAAGACTTCAAAACAGAAAAATAGCAAAAAGTAACCTTTACTATTTATTTTACCATTATATTGTTATATCAATAATTTTTTTGGTTAAATATTATTTTTTTAATTCCCATTTTTCACACCATTTACCAAGACTCTGTAAAATTGGTTCAAGATCTTTTGCTTTTGTTGTTAAACTATATTCAACTTTAAGTGGTATTTCTGGATATATTTTTTTAGTTATTAGACCTTCTTTTTCAAGATCGGATAATCTATCTGATAAAACAGTATTGCTAATATCTTTTAGACTTCTCTTTAATTCATTGAACCTGATAACAGGTTTAGAACTTAAATTTTTTAATATTAATAATGACCATCTTCTGCCTAAAACATCCCAGATATCTAGTATTTCACATTTTTTTTCCAAAGATTTAGTTTCGGATTTCGATTCAGAATTTAAATATATACTATCTGATACTTTCACCATATTATAGTAGGTTATATCATGCTACTAAGTAATTAATATTTAAGATTATCAAAATCAATAATTTTCTTATTTGCAGTAATATTCAAAAAATATATATTTTTTGATCAAGCTTTGAATAACCAAGGTTTTAATAATTTTGTTAAAAGGGGCATTATTACATAAGTCATTAGTAGAACTGTTATTGTAAGAGCAATAACAAGTCTTATTGGAAATGGTATTGATAACATTTCTGTTAAAAAATGTATTTGAGGAACCAAAGTTAATAGTAGAATTGAGATAACTGGAATAGTAACGATTACCATTTTGTAACGTGGTGGAGGCTGTAGAGGTATCATAGGAAACGAAGATTCATCTTTAAAATATGGAGTGAACCAAAACTCGAGTCCTGTCATTTTTTGTACATCTGGATCGACTTCTACTAGTTTTCTTCCTTTTTGTAACCATTCATTTCGTATTGGCGATTTCTCCCATTTAGAAAGATTATCATAACTATTAAACCTAAATATAACAACATATTCAAATTTAGATTTACTACTGACATTAGGATTTGGTCTGATTATATCAATACCCATACTTCCTTCTTGTCTAGAGACTTCCTTAGAAATTCCTGAAAGCCATTCTTCAAATTCTTTGATTTTATCTTTTTTAGCAATACGTTTAACAATTACAGTAACAGGTTTTGAATGATTGTTATTATTGTAATTTTCCTCAGACATCTTTTTTATAACTAATCGATAAAATAAATAGTCTTTTGCTGTTTGTAATAATTCCTCAATAATTGAAATAATGTATTATTTTTGTGAAGTCTTTGACAAAAAGAATGTAAAATTTTCTTTATTTGACTTCCGATGAAACAGTGAAGATATATTTATCCTAATCTTCCATTTCTGTAATCTTCTATAGCTTGATATATTTCTTGTTGAGTATTCATTACAAACGGACCATATCTTGCTATTGGTTCCCTTAGAGGAATACTTCCAATTAGTAATAATTCAAGTGGATCTTTTGAATCTTTAGCAGCTTGGATATATACTTCCTTTCCATCTTTATTAAATATTACTAGATTTCCTCTTTCAATTATTTTGTTACTATTATTACTATGTTCAAATAATCCTTTACCTTTTATTACATAAGCAAATGTATTGTATTCTTCTGGAACTCGCTGGATTATTCTAGCGCCTGGTTCTAGTTTAAAATGCAAATATATGATGGGAGTTATTGTATCTATTACTGCTTTTGCACCTAAGGATTCACCTGCTATAACTTTAACAGTAACATTGCCATTCGCTCTTATTGACAAATGTTTCAGCCAAGCTTAAAGCTGGATAACACAAATCAAAGATGTGTTTACTTTAACCACTTCTCTTCCTGATGAAAGTTGGTGTACAAACATACTTAGATATGTTAGATGGAAAAAAGATAATGTAATATGTCCACGTTGTCAGTCCTGTAAGATAAAGAAAGATGGTCACTACAGATCTTATCAGAAGTACTTTTGCAAGCAGTGTGTAAGATGGTTCAACGACAAAACAGACACTGTATTTCATTATTCACATACGTCATTGAAGATATGGTTTTTGGCATTGTACCTGTACTTTGTACTATGGCCTGGATGTTCGATAAGAGAGGTATCATTTGAGTCAGTTATACCATATCCAAGATGTTATCGATTTATAAGAACAGTTATGGAAAAAATATCATCATCATCTAATAAACTCTACGGGAATATTGAAGGTGATGAATTCTATATCAAGGCAGGACTCAAAGGTAGATCATATCATGATGAGATAGCAAAAACAGCAGGAAGAAAACCCAGGAAAAGAGGACTAAAACCTTGGAGAGGTAGAGGTACATTTTATAAGGATCATCCAATGATAACATGCATTCATCAAAGGAATGGAATGACATATTTTGACGTTCCTATACAACAGTCACTTCTTGATATTATATGTAGCAGAGTACAGTATGGTTCCACAATATTTACAGATGAATATAGAGCATATGACCAATTGGAAGAACATGGATTCGTACACAAAAGTGTTATCCACGCACAAAAAGAATATGCAAATGGTACTATTCACGTCAATAACTGTGAATGCAGAAGCAACCTTTACCAATTATGGATAAGAAAGTTCATGGGTGTAAATAAGTACAATTTACAGAAATATTCCAAAACGTTCGAATTTATTCATAACAATAGAACCAAGACAAGAGAGGAAAGGTTCATGAAAATCCTTTGCAATTAGCAGCTGAAACATTCAGAAATAAGAGCGAATCCTTTTTATTGTTCTGATTATACTCGGATGAGAAAAGTTGAGGATAAGAATTCTTTTTTATGAAAAAATCTTGA
>DASUCH010000085.1:0-8527 GCA_035762785.1 Nitrososphaeraceae archaeon
GTTAATGTCTATGAATGGTTAGAAACACCTGGTCATCCAGGCTCTGAAAAAAAACCGTTTATGGCTAGAGAAAAAGATTGTATATTTTGTTTAGCATGCGAAAATGTGTGTCCACCACAGGCTATCAAAATTTTCCAAAAAGAGACCTAATAATAGTACTATTTTTCTTTTATTAATAAATTATGTAGATAAAGACGATTGGAAAAACTAAATCTTGTCGCCACGGGTGGAACTTTCGACTATATTCATATTGGTCATATAAAACTTCTTTCAACTGCTTTTGATAAAGGCCACCATGTCATTATTGGAGTAACGAGTGATGAATTTGTAAAAAGATTTAAGGTAAGTTCGAGTATAAAAAACAATTATCTAAGAAGACTTTCAAATTTAAAAAACAATATTGCAGTAAATTTTAAAGATGTTAATTATACAATAATTAAACTAGACGATGAATTTGGTCCTGTTATTTATTCCCCAGAAATTCAAGCAATTGTAGTTAGCGAAGAAACATTGGTGAAAGTAAAGGAAATTAATGAAATCAGAATTAGGAATCATCTTGATCCATTAGGGGTTATAGTAGTTGCAATAGCAAGGTCTAGTGATGGAAAGCCTATATCATCTACTCGAATAAGAAATGGTGAGATTGATAATAAAGGAAAAATTCTAAGGAAATAATAAAGAGACAATTTTTTTAGTGATAAAATATATTTTACTTAGATCTAGAGTTCATTATATTTTTGATAATCCGGTTAACTTAGATTTTGATAAAATTGATAAATATATTCGCAGCTTAGAGTCTGGTCCTGGACCAGAGATGTTACTTTGAATCTATTAAAAAGCAGGAGGCGATTTAAAGGAAATTCATTTCGAATAAGTCCAAATTCTATGATTGAGGCTTAAGATCAATCCTTCTGTGCAAGTCCTAGAGTTTTAAACAATATAAAGCTTAAACCATTAATGGAATATTCTACCAAATTCTATCTTAGAAAAACTCACGAAATTTTGAAAAAATCCAGAATATACGTAATTAAAAAAGAATGAAAAAATTATTAGATACAAAAAATATAAAACTAATAATTATACCCCAACAAAGTATAAATCAATTAGACAAAGATTTTTTCTTTAATATTAAAACAGAATTGGTTCTGTTATTATTTGGATTTCCGCATTAGAATTTAAATTCTCTAAAGAAACAAATCTTCTTTTACCACTTTTTATTTCTTTGATCAAAATAAAAAGAGTATTTGCGATATCTTTGTTCTTTAAAGTAATACTATGACAAGATTTATCTTTTAATTTAATTATTATTTCATTTTCGATTAAATTTTCAACATCCATCTCAAACACTGAATCATCTTTTTGTATCGAAAATAAACTTGTCAATTTCTCTTTTTCATATTTATCAGAACATATAATGTTGTATGATTTTTTCATGCTGAAAATTTCTCGTCAAACATAAAATCTTTAACCTTGTCTTTAGCTTTTTCTCTTTTATGTTTAAAGTCAATTATGAATGTTTTAGTCTTATTGGCAAGATCACTTTTACATTCTCCACAAAGTAAATTTCCACTTTTGCACCTAATGTAGCGTTCCAAAGATTCTTTCTCATTATCAAAAAAGTATTTTAGGTATCCGTATACTGGACATATATCAGCATTTCCTCCTAATTTTTTTTGTAATGAAACTGTAGCCTGTCCGCCTGTAAAGGATGATAATACTTTTTTTTCAACAATTTCCGGTTCATCTGTTGTAAAAATTGCCGTTTCTGGCTTTGAAGATGACATTTTTGAAATTCGGGCCAAACTGGGTAAAAATTTACTATGTATTTGAGCAGGTTTGTAAAAGCCTAATTTTGCAGCTATATCTCTTGTTATTCGCCAGTAGGGATCTTGGTCAATTGCAGCAGGAATTAGAACTGCGGTTGGTTTTTTTTCAATTAGTGAAGGAAGAAAACAAGGAGCAGCTTGAATAGGGGGAAAACCAATCATACCAATATTTGTTGTATTTGTAAAACCAAAAACTGCTTTTGCGGTAGAAAAAGTTATTTTTTTTGCAATCTCTAGAGCAATTGGATATAAATAATTAATATGTTTCGTGTCTATAATTATCTTTGTTAAGTTAGGATTGAAACCTACTGCTATAATGTCAAGTATATTTTCTGAAGTATACTTAGAAATGATTTCTCTAGTTGCTCCTGGATTATAAAGAAATTTCTCATCATCAGTTAACTGAAATAATAATTTAGAACCAAATTTATCCTGTAGGTATTTTGTAAATAACCAAGGCAAAATGTGGCCGAGATGTACAAAACCTGATGGGCCTCTTCCAGTATAAAGATAAAAAGGGTCACCATTCTCATATTTCGTTAGTAACCAATAAAGATCTCTATGTGAGAAGAAATATTGAGATTTTATAAGTGGATGTATTTCTCCTGTTAATTTTTTAAATTTTTCAATTAAATCTTGTGTTATAGCCTGAGTTCCGAATTTCTCTATTAATTTAATATACATTTTATCCTCTAAATCACCAAAAACCTCCCATGGTGTAACAACAATATCTTTATAATTATCAAATGAATTGTTGATGTTATCGATATCGATAGAATGTGGAGGATCTTCCATTTTCTTAAATAGTAGAATTACAAACGTTTAAACGTTTAAAAATAATTTTTATTAAACTTAATTGGAAAACACCCAAATTAATCTCGCAGAATTACATCCAATCGAAAGAAAAATTATTAGTTCGTTAAATCCCTTCTCACAAATTTCTTTAACTGATTTGATAGAATTAAGTGCGCTTAATCTTGACCAAATTAGAAGAGGATTGGAATGGTTAAAATATAAAGATATAATCGAATTAAACAAACCTTCTACTTTAATCACATTAGATAATTTAGGTAGAAATGGCATAGAACAGGGTCTACCGGAAAGAAGATTAGTAAGAGCTGTAAGCAATGGCAATATAACTATTCGCACAATATTAGAAAAAGGATTGTTGACTCAAAGTGAAATTAATATAGCAATTGCTAAAGCTAAATCTAATAAATGGATAAATATTTCAAGTTCTGAAACAGAAGGATTAACTCTTAAACTAACAGAAAATTTTGAAAATTCAAGTGGTGAGGAGTTGTTATTGAACAAAATTTTTTCATCTAAAAAACTAAACGAGGTAGATTTAACGAATTCTGAGGCAGAGTCTCTTAAGTTACTAGTAAAAAGGCCTAAATTTATTAAGTTTAAAAAAGATGAGGAAAAAGTATCACTAACTGAACTAGGAAAGAAGATCAAGAATCAACTAAATATAATTAATATAAATCATAAAAACTTCACACTAAATAAAAATACAACTCGATTAGTTCCAGAGCATTTAATAGGAGGAAAATGGAAGACCTTGACATTTCGTCCCATTGACGTCCAAGCCAAAGTTACCATGGCAAATCCAGGAAGAAAACATCCTTTGACAGATTTGATTAATGAGATTCGTGAAGCCTTCACAAGTCTAGGATTTGTAGAAATTGATGGTGATTTTATACAATCAGCCTTTTGGAATTTTGATGCACTCTTTACCCCTCAAGATCATGCTGCTAGAGAAATGCAGGATACCTTTTATTTATCAGACAACATCACAACCAAATTAGGAAATAAGAACCTTATAAAAAAAATTGCTAATACACATATACTTGGATGGAAAGATTCTTGGAATATTAAAATAGCAAAAAAACCTGTGTTACGGACCCATACTACACCAGTTACATTGAAATATTTGTCTGAAACTAAACCAGATGAAGCTAGAATATTTACAATCGGACGTGTTTTCAGAAACGAAAAAGTTTCATATAAACACCTAGTTGAATTTAATCAAATTGAGGGAGTTATAACAGGAAAGAAACTAACTTTAAGAGACCTAATGGGTATTCAAACGGAATTCTATAAGAAGATTGGAATAAAAAAAATTAAATTTTGGCCAACTTATTTTCCATATACCGAACCTTCACTACAGTCAATGATCTTCAACAGTAATTTAAATAAATGGATTGAGTTATTTGGGATGGGCATACTTCGGCCAGAGGTAATACAACCATTTGGTATAAGAAATATTGTTTTAGCATGGGGAGGAGGGATTGAGAGAATAGCCATGTTAAAATATGGAATTTCCGATGTAAGAGAATTATATAATAATAAAATTGGATGGTTACGGAGTTTGAGTAAATGCCAGTAGTAAATATCTTAAAGACACGTATTAAAAGTGTTTTTCCAAATAAACAAATTGAAGAAATATTAGGAAAGCTTCCATTTGTTGGATTAGATATTGAAGGGTTAGATAAATCAAAAATAAGAGTAGAATATAATCCTAATCGTCCTGACTTTTCAAGTGATACGGGTATATTTAGAACTTTAAAGGGATTACTAAATGAGACAGTAGGGTTACCTTCTTTCAAATATTCTTCAGATAAATCATATCAAATAACTATAGATCCAAAGGTAAAGGAAATAAGACCAATATTATTGTTTTTTGTTGCTAAAAATACCAACATAAATAATTTTATTCTCAACCAATTAATTTCTATGCAAGAAGATCTTCATAATGGGATAGCAAGAGCCCGAAAAAAAGCTGCAATAGGTATTCATGATCTTAATACTATTGAATTTCCATTAAACTATAGTACAAAATCTCAACAGGAATCATTTATACCATTAGATCAAACTCAACCATTTAGATTAAAAGAAATATTGTCTGATCTCGAGGTTGGAAAAAGATATAGTAGTTTAATAAAAAATATTAATTTGTATCCTACTATCTCTGATACAAAAAATCAAATCATATCATTTCCCCCTATCATAAATAGTAGTGAGACCAAAATAAATGACAATACTAATAATTTACTAATAGAAATAACAGGTACAAACTTAGAAACATGTAAAAATATTTTAGCAATAATTGCATATTATCTCTATGATGAAGGTTATGAAATATTTTCTGGAATCGTTCATGACGATAAATCTTCATTTTCTTCATTGAAACTTCTTAAAGATAATACTATTTCAGTTGATCCAAATATTATTAATAGCTATTTAGGATTAGACCTATCAATTAAAAAGATTATACAAATTTTAAATAGATGTCGAATAGATGCTTCAATAATAAACAATAAAAAAATTAAATGTCTAGTTCCTTCTTATAGGAACGATATTATCAACTTTATAGATATTGTGGAAGAAGTGGCAATAGGATATGGGATTGATAATATTCAATCTACTATACCGTCATTATTAATCACTTCAGGGAGAAAAAATGACTATTTTAGAAAAATGGATGAGATAAAGGAGATACTAACTGGGCTCGGATTTTTAGAGATGGTTAATTTCACCATGTTAGATCGCACAATTTCTAGTATATTTAATTTTGAGGATAACGAATTGCTTGAAAAAATGAAGGTAAAAGAAAGCAAAAGTAAAGAACATGAATTTCTTAGAACCAATATATTATCATCTTTGGTCAATAATCTTTCCTACAATGTTCATGAGGATTACCCTCAGAAAGTATTTGAAATAGGAAAAATATTTAGTTTTAAAAATAAAATAGTTGAAGAATGGAATTTAGGAGTTCTAATTGCCTCTAACAATTCTAACTATACAGAAGCTAAATCGATTGCAGAATCTATTTTTAAAATAAATTTTGATAAAAATCTTATAACAAGAAGAAATGATAATAATAATTTATTCTTAAAAGGTAGATGTGCTGATATAATATATGAAAATAAAACAATAGGCTTTATAGGAGAGGTCACCCCAGATTTAATTACAAAATTCAATTTACACGTTCCTTTATCAGCCTTTGAATTAAATTTATCACCTTTCTTAAAGGTTGAATGTTAAAATATACTCATTTAAGTTCAGGAGTAAAACCTATAACAATACTCTTGATTTCTAACTAAAGGTAATAAATTTTTTGAAGGAATAGAACATCAACTATTATGGTAAATATTCTGTTTTGTATTTTCTTGGTCTAGGTTTACGTGATACATCCATCAAAGGCATTACTAGGCTTTAGAGACAAGAAAAGAAATAGCATGTTTCTCAATAGAATAAGATTCAGAGAATTGCCTCATGTCAAATCTACAACAGAAGAAAAAAGTCTAATAGCCTACACCATTTATAAAACAGTTAGGCAGATGGGATCTCTAAAATAAGCACCTGCACACAGCTTTCTAATAGGAATTCATATTACTGTATTTTTTATAAAATAACAAAGATAATGAAAAATAAAAAAAGTCTCCTTTTTTAGTCAAATATTTAGCCATAATTGTTTTATAATGGCTTATATTTACCTTAAATACCGAATATTAAGCTGAAATATTCGGTAACCCCGTTATAGAGAGTGCACTAGGAGAAATACACCTTTGTGTATGGCTATATCGATGAATAGTTGTGAGTCAGAGGCGGGGGACAACATCAATTTTTATGTTGGACTTTCATTAAAGCTTGTGAAACAAGAATAATAATTTGAATTAATGGATCGACATTTATTGGGTGAAATCAATTATACTTTTCTTGATAATATATTTTGCTTCATTAGAAATATTATATTTTTCAAGTATTTCAGTAGAATGTTTAATAAGTAAATTTCTAAAGTCAGGTTCGCTTGCAGCCCTGAGCAGAATTTCACTGATTATTTCTGCTTCTTTCTGTCGCGAAATCAAGGTAAACAAAAAAAACAATGAAGTCTTATATAATCTTAATGTTACAATGTAAAATTAGTAAAATTGATAAGAACTTTAATAAATAATTTTTAAATATTGATATTTCAAAGTCAAAAAAAATGGACTCTTAATGGCACAGCCAGAGTAACCCCCGTAGAAAAAACACTTATGAATGTTTCAGAAATAAGTAGAAAAATTGGGCTTACTAGAATTGCCGATATAACATATATGGATAAATTATACATACCTAATTATTCATGTGTTTTACCAGGTACTGAAGATTATATTTGGGTATATAGTGGAAAAGGTCCTACGAAAAAACATGCAAAAGTAAGTGCAATTATGGAAAGCATCGAAAGATATTCTGCCTTACCTACCAACTATTCTAGAAAATTTATTACTGGAACTTTTAATCAGCTCAAACATTCTTATAATCTTCTACATCCTGACGAGGTGGTTGAACCATTAACTTTTGATTTTCAAAATGATATGTTAATGGATTATGTAGAAGGGTATGATATTATTAATAAGGAAAATATCTTGGTTCCTGCAGCATTAGCATTATTTAGATATACTCCAACCTCACCTTCTCTAAATCCGTTTGCATTTCATCATACTAATGGACTCGCATCAGGCAACGTTGTTGAGGAAGCAGTATGTCATGCATTATGCGAAGTCATTGAAAGAGATGCAATAAGCTTGTCTCAATTACGGGCAAGTGCAATTCCATTCCATATTTTGTATAAAATATATTATAATTTAAGAATACAAGGATATCATATTAACACAATCTCCAAAGAACAGTTTATGGATGACAATTCTCTATATCCTGATGTTAAAATTTCTGAAGACACTTTTCTTCCAGTAACTAAATTAGTAAATAAATTCAAAAAATTTAATATTAAGTTGATGATCAAGGATATCACTACTAATATTAAAATTCCTACATTTAATGTTGCATGTGTCGAGTGGATATCTCATGACTATGGGTATTTGGCTGAGGGACATGGTACTCATCCAGATAAAAGAGTAGCAATATTAAGAGCTATAACAGAAGTCTCCCAAACAAGAGCAGCAAACATTCAAGGTGCCAGGGATGATTTAAGGAAAATACATTATAAAGATAATAATACAGACGATAAAAATGCATGGCAATTTATGTCTTCACAAAAGATAACTAATTTTTCTGATATAATAACTTATCAAAACGAAGATATTTTAGATGATATTAATCTTATTATAAAATTTTTTAAAGAAGTAGGATTAAACAAGGCTATAATAGTCAATTTAACAAATCCAAAAATAAATGTTCCTGTAGTGAGAGCTATAGTTCCTGGTCTTGAGACATTTAAAATATCAAAATCTGTTATGGGTTTTAGAGCTAGGAGATCCTTTAAATGAGTTTACCAATTGTTTATTTGGGACCCTCTTTAGATATAAATAAAGCAAAAAAAATTATTAACGCTGACTTTAAACCACCAGCCAAAAAAGGTGACTTTATAAATTTAAATCTACTAACAGAGAGAAGAGATATTGTTCTAATAGACGGAGTTTTCCTTCAGGAGTATCCCCCTTCACCTATTGAAGTCTTTCAAGTTATTAAGAATTACAACTTTAAAGTTTATGGCGCGTCTAGTCTTGGAGCATTACGTGCAGTAGAATTAGAAAAATTTGGAATGAAAGGTATTGGAAAAATCTTTGAGTTATTTAAAAATAATATCATTAATTCGGACGATGAAATTGCAGTAACATTTGATTCTAATTATAATCTTCTTTCTGAAGCAATGATTGATATTCGATATAATATTTTTTTGAGCTGGAAAAAAG
>DASUCH010000086.1:0-5334 GCA_035762785.1 Nitrososphaeraceae archaeon
GTTAGAATATATTGAAAAAGTTAAAGGAGGTAATCATTCTGATAGATACATAGAAGAATTTGAATTAGATCAAGTTTGAATTAAGATTTTTCTCTTGATCAAGTTTCATACTAAAAAAGAGATATAATTCTAATTTTATCATATCATAATCAATAATCATCATCAACAGAATATAAAATATTGAAATCGTGCCAAATGTAAAGATTTCAACTCGATGTATATCAAGCATATGGTAGTGGTTGATTCACCATGGTGCTTATACTAAATCCAACAAATAATCAACGTGTAATAACGAATTATACTAGACTGAATTTGCTCCTCTCTGTTGAGTCGTTCAATATTCATATCATCATCAATTGTTTAGATTATAAATCAGCTTCTGAAGAATTAAAACTTCTAATGTAGTGGTTGTATATTAAATTGATACATGAGTAAAAATATATTTATTTTGGTTTTACTTTTAATTATTGTGTTTAAAGCATTAGCATTTTCATATATATTTTCACTATTTTTCAAATAATAGATGAAGAAAAATCTACCGAATATAATAACATAATAATTATTAAAAATTATTAAATAATATAATCAAGTAATACGATCAAATATGTCGAAAGACAGTAAAAATACTAAAAGTAAGAAAAAAAGCGGTACAAGCAAAAAAGGATTAGCTTCTGCAAGTAAAGAGACAAAAACAAAAGTAGCCCGTAAGGGTGGAAAAGCATCTCAAAGTAGTGCAAAAACTAAAAAATAGATAGATAGAAGAATTTATCTTCTATTGAATTTTTTTGAAGACTAAAAATTTTTAGAATTTATTCTTTCTTCAGAAGAATATAAAAAATAGAGGAAGGATTAGAATCTATGAGATTTGGGCTAGAATAGAGAATGAAGCAAAATATTATGGATACAGATCATTTATATAAATATAAAGTTAGAATGTATACCAAATAATTGAATTATTATTACAGATGATTATAATGATATATACTAAATAATCCAAGTCTACTCAAACTATGATGTTTTAAGTATGGTATAATTAAACCTAAACTTGATTGGCACAATTCTTATCAAGAGAAGCTACTTCACATCGTGATCTTTTTGTATTGAATAAGAAATGTATATGATCAAAAAAACCAATTATTAACTTTAGTAAACACATTTTCAAGCTATAATTAGAGACTTGGCTTTATAGCATAAGAAACCATATAATTAAGCACTAGAAAATAAACTTCGTTAAAATAAAAAATTAAACTTAATCATCTTAGAGAATAAAATTACAAAAGACCATTATACAAAAAGATCTGATATAGTTAATGTTTCTAAATATAAAGAGATTTAATACATAATTAATTTGTATTTTATTGATAGAAGGAAGGAATAGTGATGGATAAGGGCGACTTCTTCTCTAGAAAGAGAAAAGAGATTGGTATTATATCAGTAGTCGCAATAATTATTTCTTCATTTAGTATATTTTTTTATCAACAGAATATAACAGAACGAAATATTAAGGATAGTATATTTAACCAGTATAAAAACCGTCAAATAGAGTCTACCCAAATTATTTCAGAACGTATTGAATCTGATTTGAAGTTGATTATGTCAATCCTTCAGGGAATCTCAGATTCTGTTTCTCTACAAGAAGGTGAACTCTATGGAGATAGAATTCAAAAGCTTATGAAAGAAAAATTTGATCAAATTAATAATATTACCAAAGTTGATGGACTGTTTATTGCTGATGAAAATAATATAATAACATATAATATAGTTTCTGAAGGAAAAAGAAGTTTTGTTAATATAGATATTTCATTTACAGATTATATACAAGAGACAAGAAATACTCTTAAACCAGTTTTTTCAGATGGATTTAATGGAATTGATAATATATTTAGTATTGCATTAACTGTTCCAATAGTAAATAGTGATAGTGGAAAATATATAGGAACAATTGGTATACAAATACCTACTGCGCCATTTTTTGCACATTCTGGAAATATTAACAATGTTAATTCACAGTTTTTAGTAGCGTATGATAGTAAAAAAAATTATCTTGTTACTCCTAGGACACAATTCATTGGAAAGAATTTTTTTGATAATGATGTTCAAAATTTTTTTAATGTGACAGATATTCAAAATAATTATTATCGTAAAATTTTTTCTGGGAAATTATTAGGAGGATCTGCAGTATATGATTTTGGAAGTGGTGAGAGACTAAATACGGGATACCCAATTTTGTTGCAAGAAAAACCTAAATATTTTATATTCATCATAACACCTACTACACAAATATATTCACATATCAATGATATTCTTCATACGGAAAGAGTAAAAGTTCTTTCGTTGATTTTTGGTCTTTCATTTGCAGTTCTGATTTTAATTCTATTTCTTATAAAGTGGAACTATACGTTAAATACTGAAGTAAGAAAAAGAACAAAACAATTACGAGAATCAAATAGACAACTTTCATTATCAAATCAAGAAATTGCACAAGCTAATGAAGAATTAAAAGTGCATGATAAACTGCAAAAGGAATTTATCAATGTCGCAAGCCATGAGATAAAGACACCGCTTCAAGCTATTATTTCAGCTTCCCAACTATTAAAAATGTATCCAGAAAGACAAGAGAAATTCGCATCAGCGATACAAAGAAATGCGATTAGGCTCCAAAGACTTTCTAATGATATTTTGGATGTAGCTAAAATTGAAAGCCGGTCATTCAAATTAAAAAAAGAATTATTAGATCTAAATGAATTAATTTCGAATATTATAGAGGATTATAAGACTATTATCGTAAAATATAATCATAATGTCAAATTATATTTTAAACCATCCCATGATCCTTTATTCGTTGAAGCCGATAAGGAAAGAATTGCTGGAGTAATTTCTAACCTTCTCAATAATGCTATTAAATTTACCAAAGAAGGCGAAATATTTGTTTCTACTGAGAAAGAAGATAATAGTAATAACCCTTATGCCTTAATGACTGTAAAGGATACTGGCGAGGGAATAGATCCAGAAATATTACCTAACATATTTTCAAAATTTATTACAAACTCTTTTGAAGGGTTAGGTTTAGGAATGTATATCTCTAAAAATATTGTAGAAGCTCATGAGGGAAAGATATGGGCTGAGAATAATAATAATAATAAGAATGGTAATCGTGGAGCTATATTTTATTTTACTTTACCACTAAGCAAAAAAGTATTATGAAAATCAATAACAATATAGATAAATAAAAAAGAAAATTATTAAATATTTATATAATATGAGTTAATTTTTTACGAGCTATATCTTTATGGTAGTATTTTAATGGATAAATAGATCACTTTAGGTATATGATCTAAGGATTTTGATAGAGGAAATATAAAATAACCGTTAGTAAATAAAAGTTATTTATAAAAGGAGAAAAATTGCTAAATAATGTAATGTCTGAGCTTTATTATTAATTTCTTAGTTTATTAGAATTTATAAATCAGATTCTCTATAAGAGCAAAGTGACTAATATGTCAAACTTAAAAGATGAAAATAAAAAACAAAGCAACAATATAAAAGAAGGAACAGAAAACTTTTTAGATCAACAAAAACAACAAATAGCAAATACTACATCAAACATTTCAAACACAACAAATAGAGTCAATGACAATTTCAATGAATATCAAAAAACAAATAATGAAATCATTGAGAAAGGTATTGATACTACAAATAAATATCGACAGGGGACCATTAACACAATTCAATCAATCTCAAACAACGCTATAGAATTACAAAAGAATATTCTTAATACTTATCAATCAGCATTCTCAAGATTTTTAAATGATACATCTAAATCATATTGGAATAATTATATGTATCCAGAAAGATACGCTGATGTATATAATAAAACTACCCAGAATGTGACTGACAATACTGTAAATGCTACCAGACGAATAAATGATTTAGTATTAGGATCCACAGAGACCTTTAACAAATCAATAGAAATTGCACAAAAATACTATAATGAATCAGTTCAAAACTACTTTAACTTTGTAAATAAGATAGAAAAATCTTATTACAACCACTAATTTTTTATTGTCTATTAATAATTTTGTCTCTTTTTGTTATTCATAAATAATTACAATAAGAATAATTTATATAACTTATGTATTCATTCATTATTTTTTTGAAAGAAGGAATACTGGGTTCTTAGTATTCTATAATATAAAACATAATAAATATAATCTCAAATTCTTTTAATTATATCATATATTTATGAAATGTTTATCTTTGAAGCAACCATATGCAAACTTACTGGCTTTTGGTGAAAAGACAATAGAGTTAAGAAGATGGAATACTAAATTTCGAGGAGAATTTCTAATTCATGCTTCAAAAAATATTGATATACAAGCTTGTGAGAGGTTGGATATTGATATTGACAAGCTTACATTAGGCGCTATCATTGGCTCTGCTTTTTTATATGATTTTAAAGAATACAGAAATCAGGAAGAGTTTAACAAAGATAAACAAAAGCACTTTTCTATTGTTACTACATATTTTGAGGGCTACAAATACGGTTTCTTTATCAGAAATGCGAGAATATTTAAAAAATCAATTCCTTATCCTGGCAAATTAAGATTCTTCGAAGTAGATAATTCAATAAAATTTTAATTATGAAGACTATTATTATGAATTAATCTTTCATTTCTATTTTAGCCAATTGATATTTTTTCTGATAATCATGTACCAATAATCAATTCATGAATAACTGTTATATTTTTGTTTTCTTCATATAGTAATATAAAAAATTAAAGATTTATAATAATTTATAATATTCTATATAATCATATCTTTTTTGTTTAATAGTTATGTTTTGATTATGGGAATTGATAACATTCTGATACTATATCTTGATTGTCACACCATATTAACTATTACTTGTCTTTATTTTTACCAGATCTGTCTCTTTATCACATTTATTGCTTCTTCATATACCTTTTTTGCTTTTTGTAGATCACCATTAAAACATTCATTAGAGATTTTTTTAATAATTTCATCGTAGGAGATATTTTTTTGACTAGTCTTAAATTCTTGTTTTTCATCATTTGAAAACATATTTGTTAAACTTGATGGTAGCATTGATAAAAGACCGGTTGCTACTACTGGTTCTGAATTTTGAAGAAAAAATTTTGATGTTATTGAAATTCCTTGTCTTGCCATATCAGGTGAGATTTCCAATCTTTGAGCAAAATGTTCAATAATATCTTCCATAACGAAAAAATGATAATTAAATATTTAATCAATTGGTAATATTTTTATCCATAATAATGCTGAATTTTTTTCCCTGCCATTATTTTTCTTAGATTG
>DASUCH010000087.1:0-37481 GCA_035762785.1 Nitrososphaeraceae archaeon
TTATTAGGAAAAATACTATATGATACGACCTACATTAAAAAAATCATTATCATATACATCTGTCTGAATAACAAAATTCAGAAATTCTAAATATATCTAAGCGATATCATATTTGGATACAGCTTATGTCGGTGATACCTTGTCTGATCATGGGAATACGATCAATAAGAGTTAAGGTAAAAACGTTGTTCCTATATGTACACTATAGATAATGCTATTGTTTTAATATTTGATGAACTCCTAAATCAAATATATTATGAAGCTTTAAGATCAAATATTATACCATTAATTAGATGACTTTTATCAAGTCAAAACCCATTTTGTTAAATAAATACTATTTTTTTGTTACTTGTCTTTTCCTATAAATATAATTGAAACAGGATAGGAGAAATTCCATGATATTAATCTAAATCCTATTTCATAATTACTTTGAGTCTGATAAAAATTGAGAATGAAAGATTTAAAAATGATCATACATACACTGTAACTTAAGATTCTAAAACTTTTCTTAGCATTACCTTGTTGATTGCATCCATCATTGCTTGGACAGAAGCAACTACAACATCTGCTCCAGATTTCCTAGCTGAAACTACATTTCCAAAATTATCTTCAACTTTGACTGAAACCTCAGCTAAGGCATCAGATCCACCTGTAATAGATTCTAATCTATATTCTCTTACTTTTATTTTCGCTACTTCAACAGCTATTTTTTGTATCGCTTTAAGAGCAGAATCAACTGGTCCCACACCTATTTCTGACGCAATATACTCCTTACCTTGAGTACTTAATTGAATTACTGCTGTTGGTATGATATTTAAACCGGTAACAATATGGAAATCGTGTAACGTAAATTTTTCTTCAAATTTTGAATTTCCCATTACATGTCCCGAAATGGATAATAATTCTGCAGTAGTAATTGATTTTCCTTTATCGGAAATAATTTTTTGCTGTTCGACAATTTTTTGTAATTCTTCATCAGTAGGGTTTACACCAAATTCATTTAACATTGCTTTAATTCCATGAGCACCTGCATGTTTACCTGCTTGTAACCACCTTTTTCTTCCAACGAGTTCAGGACTAATAGGCTCATAAGTTAAAGGATTATTAATAATTCCATGAGTATGAATCCCAGATTCATGACCAAATGCATTCTCACCAATAATTGCTTTATTTGGTTGTACAATTATACCCATTGTATTGGAAACAAATTTAGATGTTTCATACAATAGCTGGGTTTGGATATTTGTTTTTTTATTATATAGACAATGCAATGACATTACAAATTCTTCAAGTGAAGCATTTCCGGCTCTCTCACCGATCCCATTTATCGTTACATGAGCACAATTTGCACCTGAATTTATACCAGCAAGTGAATTGGCAACAGCCTGACCAAAATCATCATGACAATGCATACTTATAGGTAATGATGTATTATGAGCGACTTCTTTTACTAGACTAGCAATATACTCAGGGGTAGCGTAACCCACTGTATCTGGTATATCAATCCTGTCTGCTCCTACTTCTTCAACTGATTTAAACACTCGAATCAAAAAATCTCTATCAGAACGAGTTGCATCTTCTGCTGAAAATTCGACTTGCAACCCATGTTTTTTTGCATATTCAACTGACCAAATCGCATGTTCTAGAACTTGTTCTTTAGTCATATTTAACTTATATTTCATATGAATATCAGAAGTAGCAATAAAAGTATGGATGTATTCTACATCGCATGCTAAGGCTGCATCTATATCTGATTGAACCGATCTAGCGAGTCCATAAATGTTGGCTTTTAAACCTTGTTTAGCAATTGTCTTTATAGATTCCCTTTCACCCTGAGATACAACAGGAAAACCCGCCTCAATTGCATCAACTCCGAGTTCATCAAGCCTAAATGCTATTTTAATTTTTTTTTCAGGGTTTACAGAGACGCCCGGAGTCTGTTCTCCATCTCTTAATGTTGTATCAAAAATCCGTACTTGATCACCCGTATTACGCTTACTTGTACTGTTTTTATTACTTTTATTTTTCATCTTTAAACTCCTCGAGGTAAGGCAGAAACACCAGTTCTTGCAATTTGGATAATTCCATATGGATCTACAATACTCTTAAAAGCATCGATCTTGTCAGGTGTTCCAGTTATCTCTACCATCATAGAGTCTTTGCTGACATCTAGAATTTTTGCTCTAAATATATTTGAGAAATGAGTGATTTCCATTCTAGAAGTTGGGTCATGGGCCTTCATTTTTATCAATGCAAGTTCTCTAAATACTGTGTTTCCTGTATCAAGTACCCTTACCTCTATAATATCAATTAATTTGCTTAATTGTTTTACCAACTGATCTGTTGTTCGAGAATCACTCTGGATTGCAATAGTCATTCTTGAGATATCATGTTGTTCTGTTGTGCCAACTGTAATACTTTCAATGTTAAAATTTCTTGCCCTAAACAAATTAGTAACCCTAAATAAAACACCAGGCTTATTGTCTACAATGACAGATAATATTCGATATGGTAATGTTATCTTTTCGGGAACCTCCGTATCAGAATCGTATGAAATCATCTTTCTATTTTATCCCCCAACTATCATATCTTTTAATCCCGAACCAGGAGCAACAAAAGGATAAACATCTTCTTCGGGATCAATGGGAATATCTATAACGGTGGCCACATCCGAACTTATTCCAGCTTTAATGGCTTTATCCAATTCATTTATAGATTGAACTCGTATTCCTTGTGCACCATATGACTCAGCTAATTTCACATAATCAGGACAACGATTTTGTTGAACACCCATATATCGTCTATTGTAAAAAGTTCTTTGCCATTGAGCCACCATTCCTAACATATAGTTGTTTAATAAAAATACAATGACTGGAAGTTTCTCTAATACAGATACTGCTAGAGAATTTTCTGTCATATTAAAGGAACCGTCTCCTGCTATATCAATTACAGGAACTTGAGGCTTAGCTGCCTTTGCTCCTATTGAAGCGGGAAACCCGAACCCCATGGTTCCTAGGCCTGTTGAACTGAAAAAAGTTCCAGGAGTGATAACATCAAAATGTAAAGAAGCCCACATTTGACATTGTCCTACTTCAGTGGTTACTATGGCTTCAGGAGGTAATAATTCACGTAATTTTTTAAGTGTCTTTTTTGCAGTAATTTCTCTAGAATAATCTTTTATCGTACTTGTATAATATTCAATAAGTTCTTTTCGTCTCTTCAACCAAGAATTATCTGGATCTTTTCTAATTCCCTTTGTAGTTAGCATCTTTATTAGTGTTCTTAAAGAAGATTTAACATCTCCGACTACGGCCACATCCACAGATTTATTCTTACCAATCTCTGCAGGGTCAACATCTAAATGAATAATACTCATACCTTTACCAAATTCATCAAACCTTCCAACTGATCTATCAGAAAATCTAGCACCAATAGCAATGATACAATCTGCTTCTATTATTATTTTATTAGCTTCAGCATGGCCATGCATCCCAATTGGGCCCATCGCAAGAGGATGATTTTCAGGGAAGGCACCTTTTCCTTTAAAGGTGGTAACAACAGGACACATTAATATTTCTGCTAATGCTTGTAATTCATGAAAGGCGCCAGAAAGAATTACACCTCCTCCCGCCATGATAATTGGTTTTTCTGCCTTCATAATAAGACTAATAGCTTTTTCTATTTGAGACAAATCTGGATCAAAAGCAGGTTTATAGCCTCTAACTTTTATCAACAACGGAAATTCTATTTCTGCCTTCTCTTGTTGTACGTCTTTAGGTATATCTACTAATACAGGACCAGGGCGACCACTCTCAGTAATATAAAATGCCTTTTTGATGACTTCTGGAATCTCGATAGCTTTTCTTGGTTGAAATGCATATTTCGTACATGGATTAGCTATACCGATTATGTCCGTTTCCTGAAATGCATCTTTTCCAATCATTGCTACTGGTACTTGTCCAGTTATTGCGACCATGGGTATGGAATCTGCATGAGCTGTCGCTATACCTGTGACTAAATTAGTAGCTCCTGGACCTGATGTAGCCAAGCATACTCCTGCCTTTCTTTTAATTCGTGCATACCCATCTGCCATGTGTGCTGCTGCCTGTTCATGTCTTACCAAGACATGTCTAAAATTAGCATCTACTAGTTCGTCATAAATAGGCAAGTTAGCACCACCTGGTAATCCAAAAACGATTTCTACCCCTTCTTTTTCTAAAGAAGTAATCAACGCCTTTGCCCCAATCATTTCAACCATAATTTCTTCTCCATTTCATATTAATCAGTTGGATAAAACTTAATCTAATGTACTACTAAAATATTCTGAGAAGAACAATTCTAGTAATAGATATTTAAATTCCATCATATGAAGTAAACAATAATCCATTTATATAGCTATTTACAATTGACTTGTAAACTCCAGACTCAGAATTCGATTAATTTTTTGAAGATGTTCTAATTATTGTAACCCATGAGCTATGCTATAAGAATGAATAAGTTATTTTTACACACTGAGACAAATCTTTATTTTCCACTATGATTCCATCTAAGTCAGTATCCTTTTCATCGCTACAGATCTCCTCAACATAAATAATATCAACCTCACCCGGTCTAGTGTCCGGACCTAGAGATGTTTGTTTTTTCTCAATATTATTATTTTATTGTTACTCAATTTTGAGGGTTCTTGTACTTGATGTTCTTATTGCTGTCTTCATTTGTATGTTTTATTTAGGATTTCTTTCTTTTCTTTTTCTTCGGCATTATAAGTATCATCAAAAATTGCTAATTCTGGAACTATTTTTACACTTATTACTCTCATATCTGATGTTGATAAAATACACTCATGTTCCCCATTTATGATCCTCATGTTCCTCATTTATGATCCTATCTAAGTCATTATCTTTTTCTTCGCTGAAACTTCTGTAAACTTCAATTTGTTTTGTTTTTTGTAGTTTGATCTAATGATGGTGTTTTTTCTTCTTGTTCAACTTCATCACTTAAGTCTGAAGATGTTGTGAAGTTTGAATTTTTACTCGTATTATTTATTATTAGGGGACCCTTTATAGTAACGTTTCCTTCTCTGGCTTCTTCAATTTGAGATTCTTCCGATTGTATGGGAAGCTCCTCCACTGTTATTGTTTTACCATCATTTTGTAATTCTTCTTCATTGTTTTGTATTTCTGCTTGAGTAAGGTTTCCTTCTGTTGCTAGCTCAGCAGTTACTGCTGATGGTTGTCCTTCTTCTCCTTCAGTAAAAGGAGAATATACCTTGGTATTAGTAATAAAAGTTAGAATATCCTTATTTGGTAAATCAGCTTCAGACAATATATTGTCATCATTATCTTGGTGGGCAATTGTATTATAGATAATTTCGGTCACATTTAGTCCTAAATAAGTTTCTGAATTACGATACATATTATGAGCTATAAATATTTTTTCTAATTGAGTTTCATCAAATTTATGCTTTATCTTAGAAGAATTAAATGAATACATGCCAATATCGTCCGAGAGGATGGTATCATTCTTTATTATTTCTTCGACAATACTCGTAAGAGGATCAAAAGTTTTTGAAGAAATAATCTTTAATTCTGCAAGGTTAGGATCAGTTTTACTATCAAACATTAATTTTTTAAATTCTTGTTCGATTAAAGGAGGAAGCCTATCCCTGTCTTTCTCTTCTCTTTCCTTCTTATTAGGATCTTCTAAGTCTACACCATAACGATCATTTAGTAACACTGCTTCAATTGGAGGAGCTTTTGGAGTTCTTTCTGATTCAGTAAGGGGGCTAAATGGAGCTTTTTTCCCCTTGAAGGATTTGTCAGAATTTTGAGCGAAAGCTATCGAAAAAATTTGGATATTCATTAAGGATATAGTTAATGTAAAAATTAGTATTACTAGAAATAAGAATTTTAAATTCATTGTCTAACTACTCAATATCAAACATACCAACAATATAAATAATGCTTGATCAATGAAATAAAATCTAAAAAGATAAAATATTATAAGAAAATCTAAAGAAGAGATTTCCATTAGAATAACTTCACAGTTTATAGATTGAGTACCTCCTTCAAATTTATCATACTTCTAATATAATCTCACATCCTTTTCAACAATGAAATTCATCAGGTCCAATTGCACCCATCAATATTTTTTTTAATTAACCACAACCGTCTTTTTATCTTCCATTTTTTTCTCTGTTACTAGTAAATCTGCAGCCTCTTTTATAGAAAAATTTTTATGAACTATAGATCTAACTGCTTTTATCATTGCTATTGGATGCTCTGATTGCCAAATATTTCTTCCCATATCCACGCCAGAAGCACCTTCCTTAATCGCATTAAAGGTTAATTCCAGTACGTCTATTTCTTTTTCTAGTTTCTTTCCACCAGCAATAATCACGGGAACTGGGCATCCTTCAATTACTTTTTCAAAATTCTCACAATAATACGTTTTGACAACATGAGCTCCAAGTTCTCCGGCGATTCTACATGCTAATCCTAGATAGCGAGCATCCCTTACCATTTCTTTCCCCACTGCTGTTACTGCAAGAATAGGAATACCGTATCTTTCTCCCCTGTCTACCAAGGTAGCAAGATTAGCCAATGTTTGATGTTCATGTTTAGATCCAACAAATATAGATAATGCTAGACAAGAGACATTTAGCCTAAGTGCATCTTCTATTGATGTAGTAATTGTTTCATTTGATAAATCATCACCAATTATACTAGTCCCACCTGATACCCTCAAGACAATCGGAACGTGGAAAATAGGCGGTAAGGAAGTTCGTAGAACTCCTCTGGTTAGCATAATCGAATCTACATATGGAAGTAACGGTTCTATAGTCCTTTGAGGTACTTCTAATTTTTCTGTCGGGCCCAAAAAATACCCATGATCCACAGCTAGCATGACACAACGTCCATTATCTGGGCTTATTATTCTCGAGAATCTATTTGTCATTCCCCAATCCATGATTTATATCAACCTGAATTTTCTTGAACTATTTATATTTTCTTTATAATATTTTCATGTCGTAATAATTACTTTCATACAATCTTTAGCTTTATGAGCACAATAAAAAGCATTAGGAGATTGTTCTAGGGTATATTTGTGTGTGATAAGAAAGTCCAAATTAATTTTTCTTTCAGCCAATAAGTTCAATGCTTGATTGGTTTCAGTTTCAGAAGCAGCATAACTAGGTATAATACTTAATTCGTTTGAATATAGTTTGCTTGCCTTTAAAGGGAATTGGGAAGCTCTAGATGGTACTCCAAACAGAATGATATAGCCACCTTTTCTCGTCACCTCAATTGCATGAGATAGTGCTGTTAAACTACTAGTTGCGACTATTGAAATGTCTACTCCTCTACTTTTAGTATTATTTCTGATAATTGTAGAAGAATTATCTGTTAGAGCATTTAGAAAAAGAGCCTCAGGTATGAATTTTCTTGAAAATTCTAATCTAAAAGAATTTATGTCTACTATAAACAAATTTCCTGCTCCTGCCAGTTTAGCTAAGGTGAGCAGCATAATACCTGCTGGTCCGGATCCAAAAATAACGACATCATCTCCTTTTTGGAAAGGAACCTTTTGAAGAGCTCTTAAACAACATGCTAACGGCTCTATTAAGGACGCTTGCTCATAGGTCATGCTATCTGGCAACTTTAGTACCCCACCACGCTCTACGTTCCAAGCCGGTACAAGAAATTTATCTGCTAATCCACAAGGATCAATATTGCTTTTTTGATAATATTCGCACATTGTATGATTTCCATGCCTACAATAATGACATGAATTACAACTAACATGGTGATGAACAAATACCCGATCTCCAATCTTAATTCCTTTCACATTCTTTCCTATTGCTAGAACCTCTCCTGAAGGTTCATGTCCGAGTCTGGCAGAAGTCATACCATAGTCTCCATAGATTTTTTCTAAATCTGAACCACAAATACCACAAACTTTCATTTTTACAAGAATATCCCCATCTGATTTGAAATTCAGAGGGGTATCATCTTGCTCATAAACTTGAATTACTCCTTGAGATACTATTTTTACAGATTTCACAGAAATATTATTGCTATTAGGGTTATAATATATATTAACTATGGTGGTATTTTTTGGGTTTTCTTTTAAATATACCTTTACAGCCCTCACAACAAAAATAATATTTTTTGTTATTATATTCAAAGGAAATTGCTAAGCCTTCATCCATTTCTATTCCACAAACAGGATCAACTGGCATTCTCGACCACAAATATTTTTTATAATTCTTTATATATTTCTATTTCTCTATCTAAGTCTTTCTCAATACTATTATTTGGATGCTATTGTTTACTAAGTGATTCAATTCTATCACAACAATATCAAAATTTTATGTGACTAGCAGAGAAAATAACGTAAATTTAAGTATGGTGTATAAAAAATTAAGGTTTGAGATATTGTTTATAGAATTCTTTTTATAAAATTCTTTAGGATTTAATATAATATTTTCTTGCTTTAAAATAAGAATTATTAGATTGAGAATTAGAAACGAGTAAAAAGTGTTGATATCATCACCTACTTTTTGCTAATCTTTTTGACTAACTATATTTTTTATTTTAAAACATTAATGTTGTCAAAATTGTTAATAACCTTTTACAAGAAATATATTATTCTACTATTGGATTGATATGAGTAATGTCATATCCTTGTTTAGAAGTTGTATGTGGTAATTGCGGAAGTACAATTAATAGAATGATAAACCTGAAATCAATAAAAGATAGTATTCGTCTTTCTAGCGGAAGATGCAATAAATGTGGAATTTCCTTAAATCCATCAGACTTTTCCTTGAATACTGTCAAACAATAACATGTTATCCTAGAAACTAATTAATTTTTTTTATCAGAGAAAAACTCATTAAAAATCTATTTTTTTGTATATTACCATTTATTAGAACATATAAGATTTTATTCATTAATTATCGCAATTATGAAACTTAATAAAAGACAAATACTCAATAGTCTAGAGAATATCAATGTATTAGAAATTGCTTTAACCAAATCTTCTATATTGTCATAAGTGTTTAATAATTGTGAAGAGCGGATACCAAAAGGTAAGGAAATAAAAGTAATCATTGTATAAATAGGTAAATATTGTCCTATGATTCCAGTGGAAATTAAAATATATATAAAGATAATGAGAAATGGAAAAATTTTTGATCCTTTATCTTTTCCCAATAATATAACTAACGTTTTTCTTCCTTTTTCTTTATCTGCGTCAAAATCTGGGAAGGACGCTATATACAAAACTACGGAAGATAACATTCCACTTATTATCCCAAGAAATACAATCGAAAAATCGATAATACCAGACTGTACGTAACAAGTCCCAATTACAATCATTGCACCCTTAATTGCAACAAGAGTTTCTCCTAAACCAATATTTACAATAGTAGTAGAATAAAAATAAATCGAAAGAATAGCAACTATTAAAATAACTGCAATAACTAACCCACTGTGTATAACAAAGTATCCTCCTATGGCTAGTCCTATAAACATACATAAAAATCCTGCTTTGTATACTATCGCTGGTCCTAGTTTTTTCTCAGGTAATACTCCTGTTCCTCCACTAAATTTGGTCCTCTTAGTGGTTGTATCAATTCCTCTTTTATAATCCCAATAGTCATTAAATATATCAACGCTGGCATGTAAAAAAATTACTCCAATATAGGTCAGTAGAGCATCAATAATATTAAAACGATCGTAAACAAGATAGGCATATAATAAACCATTAGTAATAGCTATAATTGAGGCCAAAAGGAATTTAATTCTTACAATTCTAAGCCAGACTAAGATTATCACCCTAGAAACTTACATTAAATTTTCAATCAATTATTTATATTTTATTCTACTAATCTTCTCGTAAACTCGAAAATTAATTTACACATAAGAATTGTAACTCTTTTCTATGTTTTCTCTAGCTGAAATAACCCATTTAATATTTAGAATAGAAAGAAAATAATCTTTTATATTCATTTTCCATTAGTATTGAGTATAGTTTCTTCTTATATTCTAAATGTAAAATAAATAGTGAAAATATAAATTATCTTATTTTGCTCTCACACATGATTAATGTCTATACTCTTTACAGTAGATAAAGCAAATACTATTTTACCAAAAGTGAAAAAGAGATTTGATGAAATATTATGCTGTAAGAATAATGTGATGGATATCCAAGAGGAACTACAGAATCTTTCAGATTCTAATTCCTCATTTGAAAAATTCATTAAGAAAAAACAAGAACTTAATCATGCTGTTACTTCTTTATATAACCTGATCCAAGAATTAGAAGATATGGGAGTAATGATAAAAAGTGTCGACGAAGGTTTACTCGATTTTCCTTCGATTAGATATGATGAAGAGATATGGTTATGTTGGAAATTTGGAGAAAATCAAGTAAAATTCTGGCACCGAAAGGAAGAAGGTTTTATGGGTAGAAAACCTATCCCTCAAGAAGGTTTTGAGTATGTTGATGATTTTGCAGACTTGAGATAGGTCATTGTCTCAAAACCTCTATTATAACATTAAATATTATCGAATAACTCTTTTTATTAGGATATGTTATAGGAATAATTTATATTCCCTCTGGCGACTATCCTAAATTTTATTATTGAATATAGTAAGCTACATATTTAATATAATAATTGTTGTTAGAGGATATGTAACTTACTTATGGCATTACACATACAATTTAATAAATAAGGATCAGCAATTCAGTATGATAAAATATATCGACTATTCTTTATTAATAAATGCCGATTATACAAAATGAAAAAACTTTATCTCAACATCATGCTCAATTCTCCTCATTTAATATTTCTATATCTGCATTGAAAAAGGCCATAGAATCAGTGGATCCTGGAGTATTAATAAACAGAGCTATTAGTCCAAGAGATAATAAACAATTTGTAGTTAGAGACGTAAATAACTTCAAGCATTTTTTTGATTTAAATGATTATGAATCTTTTCATATTTTTGGAGCTGGAAAAGCAACTGCAAAAATGGCTAAATCCTTAATGGATACTTTAAACATAGAAATTTCATCAGGAGCTATAACTATACCATATAATGAAAAAGTGTTACCTGATAAATTACTAATAATTGAAGCTGGTCATCCTATTCCAGACGAAAATAGTATACGCGGAACCAAACAGATAATTGATCTACTTCAAAAAATTCAAAACAAATCTTTAGTATTTGTGCTTATATCTGGGGGTTCCTCTTCATTATTGTGTTATCCTTTAGACGGAGTAGAACTAAAATCTAAACAAGAAATTACCCAACTTCTACTCAGTTCTGGAGCCTCGATAAATGAAATTAATATAGTAAGAAAACATTTATCTAAAATCAAAGGAGGGAGGCTTCCAAAATATGTTAGCGGTAAAGCCAAGATAATCTCCCTCATTTTATCGGATGTTGTTGGGGACGACTTAAGTAGTATCGGCTCCGGGCCTACTGTTGGAGATAATTCAACATATGCAAATTCGATAGAAATACTAAAAAAATATGGTATATGGAATACTACTAACGATGAAAATGCAAGAGATATTTTAAATGTCAAGAAAGTATTAGAAGATGGTAATAAAGGAATTATTGAAGAGTCACCTTCTATTAATGATACACTATACAACAATGTAAGTAATATTTTGATTGGAAATAATGAAATCGCATGTAAAAGTGCAATGAAAGAATTACTCAGTTTTGGAATAAAAACACACTATTTAGGATCCCATATCAATTCTGAAGCGAAGGTCTTTGGAAAAGAATTGGCTGAATTGCTTAAAAGCCAACAAACAAAATCCTTTCCCAATAGAGAAAAAAAGAATTCTTTTGCATACGTAATGGGAGGAGAGACCGTAGTAAATTTGACTACAAATAAGATTTTAAGAAATGAAATTGAAGTAAAAGGAGGTAGAAATCAAGAGGCTATAGTTTCTTCTATCAAGTATCTTAAAGACATTCGAAACTTAGGTGACTTCACTATAATCTGTTGTGGGACAGATGGAATAGATGGCAATTCTGAATCTGCAGGAGGGTTAGTATCTCCTTCAACCTTAGAATATCTAAAACGGGACAAAATCAATGTAAATTCTGTCTTAAATTCTCATGACAGTGGAACCTTGTTAAAAAGAATTAATTCCAATATCATTACTGGCCGAACTGGAACAAATGTTAATGATATTACAATCATTTGTAAGAAATGATATGGAATTCTGTATATTATATACCGTTGACCATCAATTAAGAATTTAAATAAAATTATATAAAGAAGAGAAATCGTTATAATATTGCTGTTTTTCTAGAAACATATTAGCGCTCATGGAGGGTAATAGGGATGGATATGGTCCGAGAGAAGCTTTATTGGATATAAATAGCAATTATTTGTCAATTTCTTTTCTTATAGTAATTTCACCAGAATAAATTATCTCTCTTAACCTATCGTCTCGTTCTAGGATTAGCCCCCCAGTATTATCTATATCCAATACAAGCCCACTATATTTTTTCAGGCCTTCTTGATAAACAGTAATCCTTTTTCCTAATGTATTTAAAAGGTTTTTATAAATTTCTATAATTTTTTTATGAAACTTATCATGTTCTAGTAAAGACAAGTAAAATTCTATTTTTCTTAATAAGTGTTTCATTAGAATTAAACGATCAATTCTTTTTCCTTCAATTTCCTGTTGTAAAGATGTTACTTCACTAGGTAATATATTGTTAGGATCAATGAATAACTTAATTTTTTCTATATCCACCTTGATGTTGATTCCGATGCCAATTACAATATAGTCTATTTTATTATTATTGATACTAGTATTTATTAAAATTCCTGCAAGTTTTTTATCGTTTATTAAAATATCATTAGGCCATTTTATATAGGTTTTTAAATGTAAAATTTCATTTATGGTTTCACATACAGAAATTGCTGAAATTACGGAAAGCATGTTAATTTTGTCAATCTCAATTCTTGGCTGAATAATCAAAGACATCCATAATCCTCCCATGGGAGATACCCATTTTTTTTTACCCCTACCTATTCCTTCACTTTGTTCATCAGCTATGATGACTGTTCCGTGTTCATTTTTAATATTAGTTTCAGCCAAGAAAAGAGCAAGTTGCTGGGTTGACTTTATTTTTTTATAGTGATGAATTCGTTTGAAAATATTAAGATCTCGAAAACCTAAATTGATTTTGTTGTAAGTTTTAACCATATATATTTATAAAAACATAAAGATATAGCATTTTTTATAAAATTTAGTTAATGAAACCGAAAGAAGAAAAGCAAATATATCAATAAATTTATTAATTGAATCTTGATACACCACTCTATCTTTAATATCTAAATTCTGAAATTAATTGCACAATTGTCACTGGTGATCGAGAAATTTAAATTTCGTAATTTTCCTAACAATAATAATTATAATCCATAAAAATGTCTCAAGTATTTGTTATTTATGTTATATGAGAATCATAATAATGAATCCTCAAAAAAAATTAGATTAACTATTCTATATAGCGTAATTGGATAAATTGACTCCAATATCTATATGCTGACGTGAATTGCAATCATTGTATCATTAAAATTTTAATAGTAAAAAAAGAATAAATGGTAATATACTGATGATATTAGGGGAAATAGTAGACTCGAAATTTATATAAAGTAAGGAAGGTACATCATGAAAAATAACACTATATGTGATCTTTGGAAGGAAATAACAACGCCAACGATATGTTCTTTATATGATAATGGTGCTAATATAGAAAGAGTTTTAGGCAAGATTTTTTTTAAATATAAATGGAGTTATTATTGTTAAGTTTACTCAAAGACATAAATAAATTTTCTAATAAAAATTATGAGAATTTAATTACGTTACTTATAATTTATAACAATATTTTCACACAAGACAATATCTGGTGGTGATATCAATTCTAAATCACCTATGACTGTCATAAACATCAAGTTCTATAAAATACAAATAATTATTACTTCCATTTTTTAATATTTTTTTGTTAAAATAGCTATTTTATTTTCATTGAATATGAATTTGGAACTGGTTAAAGAATTATTTGATTATGTTGTTTCTCATTTATTTTAATAAAAATTTTCTTCTCCTCATTAATGATTAGAACAATTTATTTTGTATTTTAACTAAAAAAAATTAAATCAAGGTTTTAAAAAGTTTAATAATATTTGATAAAATCGGTTGGTTGTCTTTGAGTTAGCATTCTTGTAACATCTTAGCAAATTGAGAGAAAACTATTATTTCATATTAGTTTATTTTTTACTTGATCGGTAATATTTTCTATCTGGTTTAAATTTTTTACAATTACAATTTTCGATTAGGCATTTTGTTTTATCAATTTTAGCATCTTTATCATGATCAATTTTTTGGTGTTTGCATCTCAAACATTTAACAAATATATCTGAATCTATTTCCAAGTTAAAGCATCATCATCCAACAATAAAGAACAATAACTAATATATTTCTATAAAGATAACTTCATTATTAGTTTCTTAACTTCATATCTGATTAGGGAATTATAGTCTTAACTATTAAGGTGAATCACTTAATATGACTTTTTAAAATATACATATTGCAAATCGCTATTAAGAATACTTCATTATTATATTCTTTCTAATTTATATTAAAGAATAATAGGCCTAACATTCTTATAAGAAACAACCGTTAATAATTTATGAGAAAAGTAATTGAAACCATAAGAAAATCAAATACAGCGAAAAATAGTGATGAACGTATTATAATTGATAATAATAACAATAAACATTTAGAATTTTTTATGAATGGTAGTTGGAGACATAGCAACAAATGTAAAAATGTTGTAAATACTCAATGTGTTAAGAAATAATGAATTAGACTAAAAATCAATTATGCCCGTCATATAAAAATTCATTTGTTAATTGATTTATTGCCTTTTTGATGAGTTCTCGTGGTAAAAGAGAATTTCAAAAGCTTTTAAAACTTTTTACATTTTTAACAACCTCTGCTAGAATTTAGTATTTATTCAAATAATGAAATATTCTTTATTACTAATTGCAACTTTGCCCCTACTTCTTTATTTTTTTCGATGAAAATTCAAATATTATAATAACTTTTAGAAATTACATTTTTCTTGAGAATTTCATAGGGATTTTATCATTAACAACAAATAAAATTATCTTTACTTATTTTTATACAAAAAATTAGTCGAATAAGAAAATGCATTCATTCATATTATCTTATATTTCATTAATTTTATGAGTAATACTAGTAATGAACAGTTTAGGGAAAATAACGATCAACGTAATTTTACTAATAAACCGGTAGAATTAGGAAAGGAATACAACGTACAAATAACTGAAACCAGTTATAAAGGTGATGGTGTTGCACGAGTTCAAGGTTTTGTGATTTTTGTTAAAGATGGCAAAGTTGGAAATGATGTTAAAATTAAAATTACCAGTATTGGTAACCGATTCGCGAAAGCTGATCTTGTTTAATGAAATTTTAGTATTTTAAAAAGCCTTTTTTATACCTTAAGCACCTAGAAAGTTGTGTTTTAATTAACTTTTTTATGCTCAATTCTAATTATAATTCCACTGTAATAGATATTTGTTTGTCTGACATCTACTTCTTAGATTATTATATTGACTAGATAATTCTTTTTCTACTAATAAAAAATGTTTTCTATTATAATGGTAAGATGAAGAATTAAAATATCGAAAAAAGCCCCATAATAAAACGAATACTATATTAATTGAACTATATTTAGTTTATTAGGCATCAGCTAGTAAAAATTTTTTTTCCTAATGGTTACCAAATTAATACTAGTAAATGTTGTGATAATCAAAAGTAATGTTATAATATATTAACAATTGCCCCTGATTAACCCTCAGTCGAACTAAGCTAAATGATATTAGAATATCAATTTTATTATAAAAATAGCAAAATAATACATCATATGTTTTTACCGAACATTGGTTACTAAATTTTTGATTGCCTTTTCATTGAATTGTACTTTATATTTTCTGCTCCTAGGTCTTGTGCGTAAACGATATCCACAACAGGGACACCATAAACCTTCCCATTTTATAAAAATTTGACATACTTGACAACGTTTCTGTCCTATGATGTAGCGTTGTCCACTTTTAGGTTTTAATGCTTTATGTCGTGCACATATCCCCTTGCATGGCATTTATGTTATTTCCATTAATTTTTTATTGTTTCGGCATATTATTTCAAACAAATATGCTTTTTTATAACATTATATCTTATTAAATCTAGCTCCAGTGAAATAACGATAAACAATCTTAGTAAAAAAAGAAATTCAGCAACTCTTTTGCCTTTAAATGAATTTCTAATAGTAGATACATGTCGTTAAAGATTATGTTTAGAATTTAGAGTGGGATAACTGACGAACAACTGTAATTGGTTCTAAATTATTAGAAAAAAAGTCGAAAAACATGGAGTAGTAAATATATTGTTCTTCTAGCATTACAATATATATTGAAATAAACAATGAATTATAGATAGAAATGAACATTCCTTTTCGTACAGAATCTTCTTCAGTTTACTTTTATTCGAAAAAGCAAGACCTCGACATTCAACCTAAGTCTGCAATTCATATGATTGGAGATTTTACTTGCTGTTGTGAACCTTTAGAAAAGTATATGTGGGTAGAATTAATCCCAAACAGAAAAAAATTCCGTTAAATCATAAAATGAAAAAAGTTTATTTGGTAACTGTTCAGATCGAAGGAATGGTTAGCCAGCTAAAAAATATAGTATTTGAAGAAGAATCTTCATGTAACAAATTCATAGATAGCTTGAAATCACAATCACCAAATAGAAATCGATATCTTTGTTATAAATGGAAAATACCATTAATTACTAATAAAGATTATAATAAGCTTAATGAATTTGAAATTTTAGAAACTTCGCATAATTAATTGGCCTACTCTGAATTTTTTAGCTGACCTCAATTGAATTGAAATATTATTTGTTTAATTAATTTCTGCTTTCCCATTATTTGTAAAAGTGAGATAATATGAGTGTGTATGTATTTAAAGCAATAAATAAACAATATAGTAAATTAATGAGGAAATAGAATAAACTCATCTCGATTAATTATTATCGATCGATGTTTATTTTATGAGCAGGTTTTTATTTTAATAACTCTATTTTTATCATCAATAGTACTGATATCATGCACTGGATTCTACAATGAAAATATTGTATGAGTTTTAAATATCAAAGGCCATACAATGCAAATAATTGGTATTAGGAATAGTAATACAGAAGAACGTATTTAATTTATTTATTCACTAATATTCACTAAATACTTAACCAAAATAGGAATTTTTTTGATGTAAAAAAATTAGAATTAAACATCATGTTACAATACCAAAACTAAATCCTCTTTATTTAAACTTGAAAATAGGTAGTGATAGTGAAATATAAAAATTAGAAATAAACATCATGTCACAATACCAAAACTAAACCCTCTTTATTTAAACTTGAAAATAGGTAGTGATAGTGAAATATTTTGTTGCATAATAACTCAAATAGACTTATATAATTTTATAAAATCAATCAATTGTAGGAGCTTATTTTAAATTTGAATAATCCATTATCTCTTTCACAGCTAAAAAGATTAAATGATTTTCATTTACAAAAACTCATTACTAAGAAAAATCAATTTGAAATTTTTTCTCAAATCTTTAATTTTTTCGATTCTACTTTTATTTTTGAATCTTTATCTGGTCCACAGGAGTTGGCAGAGACATCTATTATTGGATTTCGTCCCAGTTTCCTTGTTAAATGTAATTCAAAAAACTTTATTGTTTTTAATAAAAATAAAAAAATAGTAAAAAAACATAAGGTAACTGAACCATTATCCCAATTAAGATCTATCCTTCCAAAAATTAACCCACCTAATATCGATTCTAGATATATTGGAGGAGCAGTAGGTTACATTAGTTATGAAGCTATCAGATTTTGGGAAAGATTACCAGCACCAAAGAAAAAAATACTAAACTTTCCATTGCTTGAGTTTGGAATTTTCACAGATGGGATACTTTATGACCATAAAGAAAATCAAGCGTATTATTTTCATATTGGTAGAGAATCACAAATAGAAGAAATCAGTCAAATATTAAATGATGAAGGTTATCACCCTAATGATAATAATCCAATCAGTAAAATGAAGACTCTTGTCCAAAAGAGGAAGTTTAAGGACGTTAGGTGTTCTGTTCCACTGCGAAACCTTAGTAAAGGAGAATTCATCAAAATGGTGAGAAAAGCACAACGATACATTTATGATGGCGATATTTTTCAAGTTGTTTTATCAAAAAATTTTAAATTTAATATTGAAGGAAACTTCCTTCCTGTTTATTCATCATTACGAAACCTAAATCCGTCTCCCTATATGTACCTGTTTAATATTGACAAAAGGTGTATAATAGGATCTAGTCCAGAAATGCTTGTTCGTGTCACCGGGAAAGTAATTGAGACATTCCCTATAGCGGGAACGAGGCCTATCGGTAAAAATGAACAAGAAACTCTCATTTTAGGAGAAAAATTATTAAAAGATGCAAAGGAATTAGCTGAACATACAATGTTGGTCGACCTTGCCAGGAATGATGTAGGTCGTGTTTCAGATTATGGCACAGTAAAGGTAAAATCGCTCATGGCAATTAAACGTTTTAGCCATGTGCAACACATTGTATCGCATATCGTAGGAAACTTGTCAGATAACTTTGATGTTTTTGATGCCTTAAAAGCACTATTTCCTGCTGGCACGGTTTCAGGAGCACCCAAAGTTAGGGCAATGGAAATTATAAATGAATTGGAAAAAGAAAGACGAGAACCTTATGCTGGGGCTCTAGGTTACTTTTCATTCAACGGATGTTGTGATTTTGCTATAACAATAAGATCAATTTTTATAAATGGAAACAAAGGATATGTTCAATCTGGTGCTGGAATAGTAATGGATTCCGTTCCTATTAAGGAATGGGAAGAAACAGAAAAGAAAGCAGAGGCCATGCTATCAGTTTTAAAAAATAAAATAAATCGTAAGCGGAAAATAAAACTTTACAAATAGCACTAGAAGAGTTTAAATAAAAAATTATTGCTTATCATGTATTTACTTGATTCTATAAATTAATGATGGATTATTGAGAAATATTCTTGGGTGGGTTGGAAAATCTGTTTTTAGTATTCATATGATATTCCATAGATAGTGATGCATCTTTTTGTCTACCTGTTAAAATCCCGATAACAATATCATCTTTTTTAATGATATCTCCTTCTCTCAATTTCTTTATTCCTGCAGGAACTGCTCCGGAAGCAAGTTCACAGTCAAATCCGTTGAGCCCTACAATGGACATTCCATCCATCATTTCGTAATCATTCACTTCAATTACTAATCCATTAGTATACCATAGAGCTCTTAACCCTTTGACGATATTTGAGGGCTTACCGATTTGAATAGCAGTGGCTCTAGTTTTAGGAAGGATATTTTTTTCCTTTTTAGATTGATAATATCTTTGAATTTGACTAATATCTGGATTACCTCCATTCCAGTGTAGTTTTGTATTTTCAAACTTTCCATTAACAAGTTCATAAAGAGTATTTGCACCATGTGCATTTACAACTGCAATTCTCGGGATTTTTCGGATCCACCCCCAATTATATAATTCTATCAATGCTTTTCCACAACTGGATGCATTTCCTAGTGCTCCACCAGGATAAATGATCCAATCAGGAGGATTCCATTCTAAATGTTCCAAAGCTCTGTAAATTACAGTTTTCTGGCCTTCTATTCTAAATGGATTGATAGAGTTTACAGTATAACCATTTGAAGACTTAGAATATTCTAAAGAGGATTGTAGTGCATCATCAAAATTTCCATCTACTTGAATAACTTGAGCCCCAAATTGAAAGGCTTGACCTAATTTCCCTGGAGCTATTTCTCCTTTAGGAATAAAAACATCACATTTCATATTTTCATTGGATGCATACATGGCGGCTGATGCGGATGTGTTTCCAGTGGATGCGCAAATTAATGTCTGTATATTGAGCATCTTTGCATGAGTCACTGCGCTTGACATACCATTGTCTTTGAAAGATCCGCTCGGATTGTAGCCTTCGGGTTGGAGAAAAAGATTATCATGTGGAAGATCTACAAAATCTGCAACTTTTGACATATTATATGGTTTAGACAATCTTCCTTCTGCACCATCGAGGGATACTAATACCTGTGAACATTCAGTGATATTCTCAGTATCTATTTCAGGAAAATTTAATAATTCTCTAAACCTCCATACACCACTTTCATTATAAATATTCCCATTTGGATTTCTCCTTTGATAAAAGATTTCGATTAATTCCTTACGAGGTCGTCCTGGGTAAAGAACATCTAGAAATGAACCACAAGAACACTGGTAATTATTATCAATTATTTCATAAGTTAAACCACAAGAGGGGTTGATACACTTTTTTAAAGCACGATTCATTCGAATGAATCATTATTATTATCTTATTTATATTATTAGTGTATGTTTTTACCTCTATCTTTCAATTATATTTCATTCACTTATTTAGTATGTAAAATGAGGATATTATATTGACTCTATGGTATAATGACTACATATTAAAATGATCAAAAATAATTATTATATTATTTTTTTCCTTTTTTTTCATACATTTTGAGAATTTGTTGAATGGCGCCATCCATATCCTCTTCAAGAACCTCAGGAGAAACAGATCGCTTTAAAAGGTTATTAATCGTACTCGATATTTCAGTACTGACCTCATCAAAACTGTCCATATCACTATAGCTTTGTTGATATAATCGTTTAAGTTTCATAGCATTTAGTTGGGTTTGATCATTAAGTGAAATATTATACTCTCTATTATTTACTTTTATCTTTTTTTCTTCCATACGATCATACCCTATATTAAGGATTTAAAAAACTTTCTATGTAAAATTTATTTTGTAGTTAATAATATATCATGATAAAAATAATAATTTGATAAAAATGAATAACAATTATTCCAAAAAAACCATCCATTACAATTTTCAAGGTTTTAAATAATTTTCAAATTTAACTAAAAGTAACATATTTTTCCTCAAGTATTAATTAAACCTTTAAAATTATACCGAGTAAAGGATTATTCTAAAATATTCAACAATTGTGAATTCGTAAAATGTTAAGAACACTATAACATTTATCTTCCTCTGACATCTAGATTTATAAATGAAAGTAGGTTATTCACAGTCTGAAATTTCATATTGTAGTGAACTTTCTTATATGTTAAACGAAATTATAACAAAAGAGAACGCTCGCGGCCTACTACTTTCAGGAGGTTTAGATAGTAGCATAATCGCTCGTTTTCAAAAACCTGAATATACATTTACAGTTACTCTCGATGGTTCCAATGCATCAGACTCTCACTATGCCAAGATGATTGCAGATCAATATAATTCAAATCATATAGCAATAAAAATAAAAACTAAAGAATTATTAACGATAGAAGAAAAAATAATAGAATTATTTCGAACATTTGATCCAATTTTTATTCGTAACTCTAGTGTTATTTTTGCTGGAGTACAAAAAGCTAATGAATTAGGAGTGTCGACCTTATTGACCGGAGATGGTGGGGATGAATTATTTGCGGGATACAACTACCTCAAAAGGTATTTCAAAGATATACAAAAGTTAGAAGAAGAAGTCAAAAGATTATGGGATATAATGCATTTTCCTTCAGTAAGAATAGGTAATTTTTTCAATGTTAAGATAACTTCTCCTTATCTTGATGAAAAATTTATGAAATTTGCAAAATCTATAGATATATCAATGAAAATAGGTCAGTATCAGAATAGATTATGGGGCAAGTTTATTTTGAGAAAGTGTTTTGAAAAATGGCAACATCAAGAAATACCTGCATGGAGAGAAAAGGAGGCTCAGGAAGAAGGATCAGGATTTTCAAAAATAATAAACTATTTTGAAAATCAATTCATTACGAATAAAGAATATTTAGAAGAAATTAATAGAATAAAGGAGATCGAAAGTGTTAAAATTCGCAACAAGGAACATTTATTTTATTATTTAACCTATAGAAAATATTTTCTACCTCCGGGATCACAAAAAGGTTTAAAGGAAGAAAGAATATGTCCTGATTGTAAAGGTAGTTTTAAGTGGAGTGGTAAATTTTGTAGATTATGTGGTGCATATCCGGTCAATCCTATTATTTATAGAGCATAAAATTCTGCATATGTATTCGCGATAACACAAGATATTTCCGAGATGAAATTTATTGACATTTAGAATAATATGAAAATACATAGCTTCGAATATAGCATATCTTCGAATGTTTGTAAGAGAATATTTTTACTTCAGGATACTTTCGTATTGATTTAATGGCTACTTGTGAGTGATCGCCATCCACCTATATCACATAGTTTGAGAGGATCAGTCATCGTTTCCTAATAAAATCTATAATTATCAAATTTAATTTACATTTAACGATGAAGTTTTCTCCTCTAATTGCCATCAGACCAATCTATAGATATAATAAGGAATAAGAATTAAACGTAAACATTTCACCTTTCAACTAATACTTTTTTAGTTTGTACCTATAGTTACTTTATCCACAGTTACAAGCTCATTTTTAAACAAATTTGTTACTTAGTTTCTGGTGAATAGATAGCCGATGTCATTTAACAAAAGGTGGGTAAAACCTACAACCAATGAAGGTGTAACCAATAAACTTCTTGAGAACAAATTTATAGATAATATAAAATCCCCTGTTCCCTTAAAACCTAAAATTGAAGATGCTCAAAAGAAATTACAGCTTCAAATTTCTAAATTGGACGGTATTTCGAGTAAGATGCACGAAAAAGATCATTTAATTTTTAAAAGAATTGTTTATGCAATGCAAAATCATGACAGCCAATATGCGAAAGTATTATCAAATGAGCTTTCTCAAATCAGAAAAATGAATAAAATGGTGAGTTCTGCCAAACTTGCAATGGAGCAAATCCAATTAAGGCTAAATACAATTACTGAATTAGGAGATGTAGTTGTTACATTGAGTCCTGCAATGTCTGTCATAAAAGGCATTCAGGGAGGTTTATCATCTATGATGCCAGAAGCTGACCAATCATTTGGACAAATATCTGATCTATTATCAAGTATAATGAATGATTCATCACAAATACCAAATACAGAAATATCTGGAACAGGTATGATCTCTGAAGACTCTATGAAGATATTAGAAGAGGCTAGTATGGTAGTAGAACAAAGCATGAAAGACAAATTCCCCGATCTACCTTCCTCGTCAGAGGTTGATCAAGAAAGTTCCGAGGCCTCAATATATTGAAGAATTGAAAATATTTTATATTTAATTGATAACAATACTTTCTATTTTCTTCTTTATTCTTGAAATTGTAGGATAACTATATCCTTTCTCCCTGTAATTATTAATCATTTTTTTCCAATTGTTTAATCTCCATTGCGCTTGATCTTTACTTAACATGTCAGTTTCTTTTTTTATTATGCTTTTTCTACCTGGAAATAAATATCCTCCAGTTTCAGCAATATACCTGTTATGTGCAAACCTTAAACCAAATAATATCATTCTTACAGGAAGAGAGTTTAAATATGATAAAAATTCGTCATATGACTCGTCAGGTACTTTCATACTCACTTTTACTATTTTCATTATTTCGTTTTTAACATTTATCTTTTTATTTCTTTCTAGAGTAAGTAAAAGATCAGTATAATAAATTTGAGTATAAAAAAATTTTTCTAATATTGTCTTATTTTTTTAACTTTATTTTTGTATCTGTTTTGTTATATTTTTTCGAGTTAAATTCTAATTTGGAATTCTCTATGAACCAATCTTTAAAATATGTAATAATAATATGTTACTAAAAAAGTATTATATTAAGTAATATTTTTTGCCTAATTTGTCTAGACAATTAATAACATAATCTAAATGGGATTGTTTTATAGAAGCATTAAGAGATAATCTTAAGCGAGCTTTTCCTAAAGATACAGTAGGATATCTAATTGCTTGGATAAATATACCATTTTTGAATAACTCCCGTGAGAAATCGAAAGCTATCTTCTCATCACCTATAATAATTGGAATAATCTGACTAGATGTTGCACCTATATCAAATCCTAGTTGATTTAATTGATTTATAAACCAATTTATTTTTATAAAAAATTCCTTTTGAATATTTTTGTTTTTTTTTAAAAACGAAATTGCAGTAATTGCAGCTAAACATAAATGTTCTGGAATTGCAGATGTATAAATGAATTGTCGGGATTTATTAATTAACAAATCTGTAATTAAATTAGATGAGGCGACATAACCACCAAAACACCCTATCGCCTTGCTTAAACTGCTGATGTGAATATCAACATCATTTTCGACTCTAAAATATTCTGGAATTCCCCCATAATTACCAAATTTTCCAAATACAAAATCTGAATGTGCATCATCCAGGATCAATATTGAATCATGTTTTTTCGCCATTTCTGCTAGCAGGTCGAGTCTTACTAAGTCTCCATCCATACTAAAAACACCTTCAGTGACAATGATCTTTTTCGTCTTTGTATTTTTTAATAACCTATCTAACTGATCAAGATCATTATGTCGGAAAATCTTTATTTTATTTGATTTTGCTAACCTACAACCATCTATAATACTGGAATGGTTTAGGCTATCGCTAAAAATAGTATGTTCTGAGCTAGATATTGCGGTAATTACACCAAGATTTGCCATGTATCCTGTAGGATAAACTAGAGCATTTTCTGAAGTTCGATGGGTAGCTAATATTTTTTCTAACCTTATGATATTGATGTTATTTCCTGATACTAATCGTGAACTACATGGAGATACCTGTCTAAGAGAATCTCTGATAGCAGATAAGACTAAGTTATTTTGAGATAAACCTAAGTAATCATTAGAACATAAATTAAGGACCTTTTTGTTACCTAGATAGAATATATTACCTTTTATTTGTGATGTTAAAAGTTCACGATAGATATTTTTTTCTCTATATTCTTGTAATTGATCATTAATATGGTCATACTTGGAGGCCAATTTCTTTTATCATTTCTATATCTGTATTGTGCTTATTTCCTCCTGTGGTAAGATATCCACCACTTATTATTCCATTAGCTCCAGCTTGAAGTGCAAATCTTCCATTATCCCTAAAATAGACCTCTCTTCCTCCTGCAATTTTTAATATAGTTTTAGGCATGATAAATCTCCAAACTGCTATTGTTTTAATGATATCTTCGTTAGCTAAGGGGTTCTTATTCATAAGTGGTGTTCCTTCTCGCGAAATTAATATGTTTATAGGAACTTCATCGGGATGCAAGTCAGCAAGTGAGAAAGCTAACTCTAGTCTTTGTTTCGGACTCTCACCCATGCCTATTATTCCTCCACTACAAAGTTCGAGTCCTGCCTTTTTAACAATTCTTCCTGTATTTATTCTGTCTTGATAGTCATGAGTTGTACATATTTCAGAAAAATAACTTTTTGCTGTTTCTAAATTATGATTATATCTTTTTACCCCTAAACTTTTTAACTTCTTAGCTCGTTCTAGCGTCATAAATCCCAAAGAAACGTTTACCTCAATATCGATACTATTTTTAATTTTTGAAATAGATTCACATATTTGTTCAAAATCTTTCTCAGGAGGAGATCTATAAGCGCAAACCAAGCAAAAGCTTGTTGAGCCTTCATCTTTAGCCTTTCTTGCATGTTCTATTAATTTTTCAGTAGAAAGAAGTGGGTACTTTGATATTCCAGTATTATAAAAAGATGATTGGGCACAAAAGGAACAGTCTTCAGGGCACCTACCTGATTTTGCATTGATTAATGATTCAATTTCCACAACCTCCCCATTAAATTTCCTTGTTATGGTATTGGCACCTTGCGCTAAAGCAGAAATATCTGGTGTTGATAATAAAGTGTAAGCTTCCTTAAATGATATCTGTTGATTATTGAAGACGCGATCGATTAGCGTATTCACAAAAGAATTGGCGGTGTAATTAGGGGTGTTATTGCTCCTTGAGGAGTCAGTATTCATATACTATTTGTTCCCAAACCTATAATTAATAGTTATTTTTAATGCGATCTTTCTAAACTCGAGTTTAGAAACATTAAAAACTCGTTATAATAATTATTCTTTCAAACAGTAATTCAGTCTGTATAAAATGAAAATTTATGGATAACTCTAAGAAACTCATCAACTAACTACACTTCCGAAGAAGAACAACAACGATTTTCGTTGTTCGAATGATAATATAATATCGTTTAAAAATGGACCCTTTTTTGATCCGTAAAGAAAATAATACCTTTTTTTTACCTTTAAAATCTGTTTAAAGCGTGACTAAACTAGTTTAAAAATTATTACCTTTTTTATCCTATTTGGTCTTTTTTTTTTAACATTACAATATAGATATTATCTTTAATATTAATTTGACATATGCAAAAGTACGCTATAGCATATCTTAGGGTAAGCACGGAAGAACAGACAGTACAGACTCAAAAGATTGCTATTACCAGATGGGCTAAGGATCATGATTATCAGGTATTGTATTTCTTTGAAGATCCTGCAGTAAGTGGAAAAATACCTGCCACTCGTAGAAAAGGATTTCAAGATTTAATAGAATTTGTAAGATTATCCAAGGTGGAAGCAGTATTGGTCTATGAGCTCTCAAGGGTAGGAAGGACTTTTTGGGATACACTTGATGCAATAAAGGTAATCGAAGAACATTGTCCTTTGATATCTTGTTCTCCTAGAGAGTCTTTTTTGCAGGCAACCGATCCCAGCATTAGAAGTTTAATGATAAGTATCCTAACGTGGGTTGCAGAAAGAGAACGAGAGATGCTTGTTCAACGAACAAAAGATGGGATGAGTAGAGCTAGAATTGCTGGCAAGGAAATAGGCAGACCTGAGAAGGTTATTGACAAAAACAACCTAATTACCTTACTAGCTGAAAATATTTCAAAAGCAAGGATTGCCAAAGAATTAAGGATATCAAAGGCTACTCTTTACAAAGAATTTAGGAGGTTAAACATATATTACAATGATTCGAAAACTATTTTTCGTCAATAACTTTTATTATATCAAATATAGTATCAATTAAAATATCCAATTGGTTTCTTGGCATAGCAAGTGGAGGAATCAATGTAACAATATTTCCAAGAGATCGAATTAAAACTCCTCTTTTGAGTGATTCTCTCATTATATAGTTATTAAGATCAACCCCATCAATAAAAGATAGTGATTGTTTTTTTCTCTTTACTGGTGACATTTTATATTCACGTGCTAATTCGACCCCTATTAAAAGACCTTTATGTCTAATTTTATGGACAGATTTATAATCTTCTAGTCCTTTCAATCGTTTCTTAATATGCTTACTATTGTCTCTTATTTGTTGGATCAGATTCCTTTTTTCATACATTTCCAAGTTGACAATGCAAGCTGCACATCCAACAGGATGACCAGTATACGTATGTCCATGAAATAATTGTTTATTTTCATGATATTCACCTAAGAATTTGTTATAAATTTCATCAGTTGTCAACGTTACTGCAATAGGAAAGTATCCTCCATTCAATGCCTTTCCATAACATACAATATCTGGTTTAGAGGATTGTGAGAGATATTCTATCATGTTTCCTAATCTACCAAATCCTGTAGCAATTTCATCTAGAATGAATAGAACATGATATTTTTTGCAAAGTTCAGACATTCTTTTTTGATAGTTCTTCGGATAGATCGATACACCTCCTGCAATTTGTGCCCCGCTCTCCATTACAAGTCCAGCTATACGTTTTGAATTTTTTTTGAGAATGTTTTCTGTTTTTTCTATACATATATCAACAATCTCTGAATCTGTAAGAACGTTATCTAAATCGTTTTCAAATGTAGATGGGGCAGGAGCTCTATTTGTTCTAATTAGTAATGATTTATAAGCGTTGAAATAGCGATCAATGTAACCCATGGACATCGTTGCAATAGTATCTCCATGATAACCGTTCTCAAGAGAAAGGAATCTATTCTTTTTTGGAAATTGTTTATTTTTCCAATACTGAACAGCAATTTTCAATGCTACTTCCATAGCTGTTGAACCATTATCTGAATAAAAAATTTTGTTCATTCCTTTTGCCAATTTTAAAAGTTTACTTGCGAGTAGTATTGAAGGTTTATTTCCTAATCCAAATAGAGTAGAATGAGGAAGTTCCTGAAACTGTCTTCTAATTGCTTCAATAACAGGATTTGAACTATAACCCCATACACTGCACCACATATTCCCAATTCCATCAAGATACTTCATTCCATTCTCACTGACAAGATAAAACCCATCTCCATGAGTTATTATTGCATTATCCTGCTTATTCCAATTTTGCATTTGGGTATAAGGATGCCAAACGTACCTCTTATCAAGGTAGGATAATGATTTAATAATACTTGTATCATTGATTTTGAGATTTTTCTTATAATTTTTATTTTTGGACATTTCTTTTTACTATGTTATTTTAGATATCTAATAAAATTTATTACCAAAGATAATGGAAGTTTCTAAATTCGAGTTTTGAAACATTAAAATTATCAAGTGTTTACTATTGTTTTAATTTCATTCTTTTTGATGATTTTTTTCTTATTTTTTTTCTTCTTTTTCATCCAATCACTTATCGCTTCAATTATTGATTCTTGGATTGCTCCACGGTATAATCCTTTTTTTGTTACTATTACCTTTCTAAATTTTTTATTTAAAGTATCTTCCAGTTCGAAAGTAATTTTTACCATATTCCCATATATATATTATCCCTCATTTATGGTTTCCTGTTTTAGCACATAAGTGGTATCCTATAATTTCATTTTGTAATTGAATTATAACAAACACCATTATAAATCGGAATTGGTAAATCATAGTTAAAATATATCACTCTAGCATAGAAAGCAAGAATACTCGACAAGCCGGTATTAAAAGAGAGAAAACAAATCGAAGAATTGAGTTTTAGGAAATCTTAGTGTAGTGACGTTAATATCATTAACGAATACTAAATTCCGATTTTGAGATTTATCATATGTTACAAAAAAGAAAAGGAATATTATAGAGTAACGTTCTTACCATTCTATTAAATATAATAAGAATTAATTTAATTTTATCTGATAGCAAAGGGAGAAATAAATATAGCAGATGTATTAATAAAAGCGAATTTTAAGATTAACTTTTATCATTTCAGTAAATAAAAATCTCTAACTTATAGATCTAATCTATACCAGTAATTGGCTCATTTACCAACACTTCTATTCCATTAGAGATTTCTTCGAGGTTTACGGTTACATTATTTAGAAGATTTAAAGCAATAGTAATTTCTCCAGATTCGATTGCGTTAATAGATTGGAAGACGTCATTACTAGTATTATTAATCAAATTAGATAGTTTCAAATATATATCAGATTGTTCTGAATCTGCAGAATTCTGAGATTTTGCATTACCTACATTTATTATAATGATATTTAAAGAGATATAAATTATGAAGAATGCTGTTGTAGAGTTGTTTAGCTTCATCTCTTTGAATAAGTTGTAGTAATTATTTAAATTTTTCAAAAAAAGATAACTCGACTATAATAATATATAGAAAAAATTAAAAACTTACATTAATTATTTGAATGTACTAGTGTTTGAATAACTATTTTGGAACTCAATAAATACAATATTTTAGTCCATTATTTATTATAATAAACTTTTGAATATTATCAATTATTATCAATTATTTTTTTAGTATCAAGATATTGTGTATAATTTTAGAGATCAATATGCGATTGCCAGAAGTCAATATTATCTAATCGATTACACATAATAAAAGTTTTAGTCTAATTATAATAATGCAAAAACCGAATATTTAAAATAATTTGTTTGTCACTGAATATTAACACCAAAATTGATTGTTATGAGAAAAACATAAAATGCTCACTTAACATAAGGATGTAAAAACAATTCTTATTCAAATTTTTACTAGACTAATTATAAATTCTGTATAATATCATATTTTTCCAAGAAATTAGCTATTTTTTTGAAAAATGGTTTTTTTAGATATGGAATAGTCGCTAAAACTTTTGCTCCTGTAATTTCTTCAACAATGCATTTGAGATTGTTATTTATTAATTTGTAAGAAGGATTTGAGAATTTACATGTGCTATTGATTATTATTCCTTTGATTGTTAGCTTCGATAATAGAGCTAAGCGATATGTCATTATAATATGATTTATTGATCCTATTCTATTTGACATTATTAATATAATTGGTATATTTATCAGAGATGCTAAATCGGCAATAGAAAAATCTTTGCTTAATGGAACCATTAATCCTCCAATTCCTTCCACTATTGTAAATTCGTGTCTATTTTCAATTACTTTGTATTTGTTTAAAATTTCTTTAATATCTATCTTTTCATTTAACTTTAATATTCTTTTAGCAAGGTAAGGAGCCGTAGGTATTGAGTAAAAAAAAGGATTGATTATATCATCATCGTCTTTATTACCGCTTGCATCTTTTAATATTTTAGTATCAATTGATTTAAAATCTTTAGAATATAGTTTAATTCCAGTTGCAAAAGGTTTCATTAGTCCTACTTTAATTCCTTTACGGAAAAGCAAATTGCCTAACCCCGCTGCGATAGTGGTTTTTCCTATACCAGTATCAATTCCTATTATAAAGATTCCTTTACTTTTCATAAATTTTATTTATTATTTCAAACTTAATTACTTATTCATGATAAAATTTGTCAAAGATTTTTATTTCATTACTTAAGTAGTCTGTAAAAATAAAGTTTTTTTATAATATTGTTTGAGGTACTTTTCGAAATATATTCCAAGAAAATAAAAAAAAGGATCAAGAAATTAAGTTGAAATTATTTTATCTCCAATATCAAGGTACAATTTTCAAACCTCTGTATTTTGTATTTTTTAAAAATTTAGTGATATCAACTATTATATTAAAAAAAGGAATAACATTTGGATTGATGTTAGGCATATTATTATGCATCTTCTTGTTTATTTCATTTTTACCATCAATAAGACAATTATTATAATTTTTATTGATAGTTTTATTATTGGCAAGGAAAGTTTGATACTCTTCTTTATTATTATAGATAACATAATTTCGATAATTAATGTCAAGAGGAGAAGATGAAACTATCCAAATATTTTCTTTATTCTTTTGAATATTTTCTATCTTCCTTATATATTCGAGAGTGGATGAATCTTTATCAAATTTTAATATTAAAGTTTCCTTAGGATCTTTAAATAGTGTTTTTATATCAGGAATTATCAAATCAATTTCCAACTCTTTTAATATTATTTTCCTCTGTGAAGGAAGGGAGGCTGTTGTCAACAGAAAATGTAATAAAGCTTCACATAAGCTAGATAATGGTTTTTCAAACTGATTGTAATCAGAATCAATATTTTCTTTTTTTTCATAAATTGTTGCTATTGTTTTAGAAAGTATTTCCTTAATTTTAGGAATTGATGAATTTATATTATTTTGAAATGCAATTTGAATATTTTCCTTTCCAAAATCATTTAAAACAGCATACAACTCATTTTTCATACCCATATTATAATGATTGATAGGTTTATTAAATATCTTAATGTAAAAAAATTATGGCAAAGATTGCTAATATTCTTTTATTAATTTCTCTTGGCTTGCTAATAATCTACGGTATCGATGTAATGGTCGCAACACAATCTGGAACAGGTGGAATTACCGGAGAAGAATCACATGGTTTTCTTCCCCTAAATGAGGCTCTACGAGGGATTATTTTTGGAGGAGGAGCAGTTGCATTATCTATAATTGGTTTTGTAGTTGGTCGAAAAGAACCGAACAATACAATACCGTTACTACTATTTATAAATGGAGGATTGATTATCTTGGGATTACTTATTGTAATGGCCATGGCTGATTTTGAAATGGATCAAAATACTATCCGAACAACCGGTTCAACAATGCTATTTGGAGGCATATTAATTGGATTGGGCATTGCTAAAATTGGAATGGACAAGAAAAAATTAAGGACCAAATAAATTCTTCTTCGTTCATTTATTTTTGGTTATTAAATATTATTTTCATACAATGAGGGGTGGAATAATATAAAACACAAAACAATAAATCTCCTCTATTAGGTTTTAAACTTTTGAACAATTACATTTATCTTCTTTTCTTTAAAAATAAAGTTCTTTAATCAAAAACTATTACATCTAGTGCTATTGCATCTGCCAAAAGGTCCAAGTGTCGTGTTGCAACAATATAACCATTTTTAATTTCATTTTGGGCTACCCATCGGTTTGAAGATGAAAATAGGCGCTCTCTTTTTATTCTTTTTTCCAATTCTTCTATATCAAGTTCAATTTCTTCAATCTCTTGCGTACTATTATGTTTTGTCATTAAGATTATTTTTCTTACTAAAACTCTATTGCCAAATCTTTGAGAATAATCACGGGCATTCTCATCTATGTCTTGTAGCTTTATTTTCATTTGATATTTATTTAAAGCGTCTCTACTTGTCAATAGTCTTTCATCTACAAAACGATCGTAGCTCAATAAAAAATAAATAATCAAATAGATATATTAATTATTCACAATCTCGAATTGATAAAATATTTTTTTATCAATAAATCCACATTTTTTTATTCTTACTTTTTTTCCTTCAAGATTTCTTGAATTTATATTGTTTTGATGGAGAGATCCAATAAGTATTACTTCATCAAATTCTACTAATATCATTATGTTATTTGAGAGATTATTATTAAATTTATCAAGAAAAAATTCTAGTATTTTTCCTTGTTTATTTTTATAGTTTTTTATTGTTAGATTATTCAGACATATTCTACAATTGTTTGTAGGAGGCCAAATATTCTTTCTACATGTCTTACAATAAGGAAGCACAAATCTTCCCTTCTCTATATATCCAGTAAACTTTTGAAGATTATTTTTTTTTGTATGCATGTTTATTTCCGGTTAGGGTAAGGAAAGGACTAATATCCTCAAAATCTAACCCTCCATAATCAGGACTGTGCCAGAAGTACCGGCGGCGGCTAAGTTATGGACTACCCCTACATGAGGAAGTCTGTTTAATTTTGTATTATGAATCTTTTTACCTGCTAGTTGTTCGAAGATTTCTACAGTTTGGGCAATTCCTGTGACTCCTATTGGATGACCACATCCAATTATTCCTCCTCTAGAGTTTATAGAAATTTTGTTTTGATAAACAAATGTCCCTCCTTCTCCTTTATTGACAAAACCAAGATCTTCATATCCAAGTATTTCCAAGATAGAGAAAGCGTCATGAATTTCTGCGATATCGACATCTTTAGGGGAAATCCCAGCCATTTTATATGCTTGTTGTGCTGCCATTCTGGCTGATCCTTGGGCAAAAATATCTGTTATTGCATTACTAAAACTTGCACAATTGGTTTGTTGACCAATTCCTTTGATGGTAACTGGAATTAGCTCGTAATTTCGTTTGTTTGACGTTATTTTAGATTTAAAAAATGAAAATTTTTCAGCTGCTATAAGCAAAATTGAAGAACTACCTTCACAAATTGAACAGCATTCCAATAATTTAAGAGGTTCAACAAGTACTCGCGAATTTAAAACCTGCTCAAGATTTACAGATTTAGACCGATTAAAAGCATTTGAGTTGTTCTTTGCTTTAAGGTAATTATTAACTGGAATTTGACAGATTTGTTCTTCTGTTGATCCATATCTTTTCATATGGATTTTCTTAAATATTGCACCCCAAAATATAGGTAAATTATATTGTCCCCTAGAAAAATCGTTTGAAAGAATTTTTCCTGATGTATTAGATTTTTCAACGCCAATAATTAATGCACAATCACACAATCCTGATGATATATAAGAATATGCAGAAATTATTGCATTCGTACCAGAATTACATAAATTATCAATTCTGTGGGAAATCTTTGGTTTTATTCCTATCATCTCTGAAATTACACTAGATAAATATTGATCTGATGAACATGAAGATACTATTACAGCGTCAATCAAGTTCCTTGGAAATCCAGTATCTTTCAATAGCTTTACCGTTGACTCTAAGGCAATATGCGTGATATCTCTATCTGTTCCTTTCCGAAATTCACTGGTGACACCTCCAACCACAGAAACTTTTCTCAACTAAAATGTAGAGATTAATTCCCTAATTGAATTTTCTGGATTATTTCCAACGGGGTTTATTTGGAGTATTGGTAAAGATATACCACTTTTAGTAAATTCTCTTAAAGACTTGATGCATTCCTCTTTATTACCTGATATTGTTAAAGAAGTTAGCATCTTATCTGAAATAAATTTATGAACATGTGAAAGACCATTTTTTTTGTATTCTTCAGTTATATTCTCTACTTCTATTTCAAAACCATTTTGCCGTAAAAATCTATTATAATATTTTCCAGTTGACACATAAAAAGCTAGCGTCTTTGCTGCTCTTAATCGAGCCGCATCTGGATTCTGATCAGATACTGCGGTGATAAAGGCACAACAAACCTCAAATTTTTTATTATTTTTGCTTTGCAATTTGTTTTTTATATAGTTAACAACTTTAGGTAGTTCGTGTTTAGGTCTTAGATAAAGCAAAACACCATTAGCTAATTCACACGAAAGATCTAACATTTTATTATTAATTGCAGCAGTATATACTGGAGGATCATCTCTAGGAGGTTTGAACAATATTTTAAAGTCATTAATCTTATAATAATTTCCATTAAAAATTACCTTCGATCCCTTCATAATTAATTTAACACATTGGATGTATTCGCTTAATTTTCCAAATGGATTATCAAATTTTTTCCCATGCCAATTTTCCACCAACGCAGGAGTGCTTACTCCTAAGCCCAAAACTGATCTATTATTGGATAATATATCTAATGTTGAAATTCCCATTGCCACTGTAGCAGGGGTCCTAGAATGTATACTTATTATTGCTGTACCGAGTCTAACTCTTTTTGTTACCTGTGATACTGCACCTAAGGATACAAAGGCTTCTCTTCCCCAGGATTCTGGAACCCATAAAGAATCTGTATTTTTTTTTTCCTCTATTTTTTTTGCAAATCTTAAAATATTATCAATTGATAAAAGGGTACCAATATTATATCCTATTCTAGAAATATCATTCATACTAAATTTGATGATTGAAGTTCCTTTGCTGCTTCATCAATATCTTTATGAGAATCTATTGATCTCCAAAAGTTATGATTGAATCTCATGCCTTTTAATTTTTGATCATTAGCCATAGCAGGAAGTGCCGTAACTTCTATGTTCCCATTATCAGGTAAATAATCAAATACTTCTTTTGTAAAGTAATATACACCTGCATTGATCCATTTGTCAGGAATTTCTGGTTTTTCATCAAATCCTATTACATTTGATTCATTATCAATATTAACAACTCCATATGGACTCCTTAGAGGAACAACTGCAATACTTGATATTTTTTCTCCACATAATTTATGTGGATTAATATTTGTTAATATATCACCATTTGTCATAAAAAATCCATCTTCAGTTGATGAATTCAACAGACTAGATGTATTTTTTAGCGCTCCGCCAGTTCCCAGAGGATTATCTTCTACTATGTATCCTATATTAATACCCAATTTATTTCCACTACCAAGATAATCTATAATATTTTCTTTAAGGTAACCTACACATATAATTATATCTTTGATATCATATTTCTTAAACCATTTAAGTTGCCATTCTATTATAGGCACATTTAATACCTCTATCATAGGTTTGGGTCGATCATTTGTTAAAGGTTTTAATCTTTTTCCTAACCCACCGGCAAGTATAACAGCTTTCATCAAAATAGAATCACGAGGCAGATTATTAAAGATTAATGAATTAAATGTAATATTTTTTTATAGAAAAATGGAATGATATCTTATACGATATTTTTAAAATCTTCATTAATAAATGATTGAATGAGGTAACATAACTTCAAGAAAATCATTTTATCTAATCAATAATATTATAGAATTAATACTATTGACTTAAAAAATAAACGCCGCTGATCAGACTCGAACTGATGACCCACTGGTTAACAGCCAGCTAAGCTCTAAAGCGAGTTCGCTTTAAATTTGCTCTACCATGCTGAGCTACAGCGGCATTTAACTATCATTTTTTTTATCAAAATAAAAATGTTTTCTTATTGCGATTAAAACTTTATGACTTTAAGACAATAAAAAAGTTATAAATTTAAAAATTCTTAATTTATACCAAGTTGAAAATTACAGTTTAATTTTAATGATTAAAAAAGAAAAGAATAAAATAATAATTTATTATTACATTCCATCCTCTTTGGAATAGAGATAAACACCATCCAAAAATACTCTTTGATCTTTATTTTTTATTTTCGTAGAAGATTCAATATTTGAAGCTGTTTGAGAAACATCTTCTAAACTAGGTCCTTTAACTATGACATCTTCACCACTAACCACGACTTGTGTTAATCCAACAATTTTAGATATGCGGCTAGATCTTTCTCCAAAGTAATTTTCAACAATTACTTTTTTATCTTTAACTTTAACAGATATTGGAAAGTGAGAGAAGATTATTTTGAGTTTATAAGTAAATCCAGATTCTACTCCTTTAAACATATTAGAAATAATACTTTTTACAGTGTTTATTAAAGCTAAATCTCTCCTTCTTTGACCAGGTGGATGAATAATAATCTTATTATTTTCAAAAACTAGTGTTATAGGAATTTTGGTAAAATCTTTAGCAATTTTGCCATTTTTACCCTCAACAATTACAGTATTTTTCTCCTGGGTGACTTTGATATGTTCTGGAATTGTTACTTCTCCCGATTGCTTAACTTCTTTGTCAGTAGACATAGCCTATCAGTACGCCTCCTAATCCTTGACTTTGAGCATCAGTATGTGACATTATGCCTTTGCTAGTTGAAACTAAAAGTATTCCTAGATTATAGGCCGGTAAAAACTGTCTTTCCCAATTGAGAAATTCATTCTTTTTTACACCATACCTCGGAGTAATAATTCCACACTTGTTTATTTTAGCTAATAATTGAATCCTAAATTTTCCCATTCTATTATCATCGATCAATTCAAATTCTCCTATATACCGGTACTTTTGCATAACTCTGAGAATTTCACTAGCAAATTTAGATGTCGGTATAACTAGACATTCTTTTTTTCTTCTCATTTCGTTATTGTATAAAGTATTAAACAAATTTGAAACAATATTTAATGATGGCATTAAAAAAATTTTCTCCAATACTTTATAATTTTTTCCAACCTTACCATGTCTTTCTTATCTCTTTTCTTATTTTTTCAATATCAATATATATTTTATTCATATTTCTTGAATCCTATATT